>RFKO01000111.1 GCA_003694235.1 Anaerolineae bacterium | reverse complement strand
TGTTTGAGCCCCGTTTTTTTCGGGGTGGGTTTACTCACAGGCGCGTTACAATTGGGTGAGGAGGCGGTTTGATGAGACAACGCATCGGTGTTCGCAAAACGGCGTTTATTGTGCTTGGGGTGGTGGTTTTCGTTGGCTTTGTTCCCTTCGCCCTGGTGGAATGGTGGCCCGAGGGCGGGGCCATGCTGGCAGACAGGGGGCGCAAAGTTTTTGGGCCGCGGGTGGTGGCTCAGGTAGAGAATCTGGTTTTTGGGGTTCAGGATGCAGCCCGGGGATGGGCCTATCGCCTGGGATGGCGGCAACCGGTATCCCCCTGGCAGACGCCTGGGCCCACGGTGATGCCCCCCACCGCAGAACCGTCCGCTCCGACGGTAACACGCATTCCGAGGTCTACCCCGCTGCCTGTTGAGACGCTTTCCCCCGCTGACCGCGTTTCACCAACGCCCGTGCCTGTGGCTTCGCCCTCTCCGACAGAGGAGCCCTTCCGTTGGGAGCTGTCATCTCTGCCCGCTTTGGGTGAACTGGAGGGGGAGGGTGAGTGGCAGGTCTATCTCTACGATCGCGCCGGTCGGCCTGTGGCGTTGCGCACGTTTTTGCAACCCGATGCCGGTCGCCCGTATGCCTATGTGGCCGTAGTGGCGGTGGATTTGCGGCGTGCCGCGCTGCACTTTGTGCCGGGTTTTCTGGAACCGGCTGCCCCCGACGGGCCGAGGGGAGATGGGCTGATCGCTGAGGAGCACCGTCGGCCGGGGGTGTTGCTGGCGGCGTTCAACGGCGGCTTTCGCTATGCCAATGGCATGTTTGGGGCCATGGCCGACGGCGTGTTGTATGTGCCGCCGCAACCCGACAAGGCCACGCTGGTGATCTACCGCGACGGTAGTGTGCGCATAGCCAACTGGAGCAATGCTTTCCTGGCCGACCCGGATATCCTGGCCTGGCGACAAAATGCTCCGCTGGTCATCCAGGAGGGAGAAATTTCCGCGCGCGTGTACAACGACTCGATCACCGATTGGGGAGCTTCGGTCAGCAACCACATCGTCACGCGGCGCTCCGCCGTGGGCGTGGATGCGGCGGGAGAAACGCTGTTTTACTTCGCCGGCCCCAACCTGGATATGCCCTCCCTGGCCGCGGCCATGCAGGCAAGCGGTGTTTACAATGGTATGCTGCTGGACATCAATAACTTCTGGGTGATGTTCAGCGCCTTTCGCTTCGAAGATGGGGAATGGCTGGCCGAGGCGCTGCTACCCGATCTGATGACGGACAAGGTGGATCGTTATCTCTACGCCTCGCCGGTGGATTTTTTCTACCTCACACTCCGTTAAGATGTGCCGTTGTTCCTTGCCCCCAGGATTTTCAGGAACTCAGCCACCACATCGGGGTCGAATAGCTTGCCGGCGTTGTCGCGCAGATAGTTGACGGCCTGCTCGTGCGTCCAGGCCTCGCGGTAGGGGCGATCGCTGGTCAGCGCGTCGTACACATCCACGACCGCGAAGATGCGGGCTGCCAGCGGGATCTGTTCCCCCTTCAGCCCCCGCGGGTAGCCGCTGCCGTCCCAGCGTTCGTGATGGCAATAAGGGATGTCGAGTGCCGGGCGCAGATATTCGATGCCGGCCAGCATTTCGTGGGCGAAGACGGGGTGCTGTTTCATCAGCGCCCATTCTTCCTCATCCAGCGGCCCGGCCTTGCGCAGAATGTGATCCGGAATGCCCATTTTACCGATATCATGCAACAACGCGCCGCGGTAGATGTGCGGCAGTTCTTCCTCGGGAACGCCCATGGTGCTCGCCAGTTGCAGCGTCAGGGCGGTGACGCGTTGCGAGTGTCCCTCGGTTGCCTGATCGCGGTATTCCAGCGCCCGCGCCCATCCCTCGATGGTGGCGTCGTAAGCCTGTTGCAGGTCGCGGTTGGCCTGTTGCAGTTCGGCGAACAGTTGCAGCCGGTGCAACGCCACGCCGGCGATATCGGCGATGGCTTCCAGCAGATTCATCTGCTGCTCACTCAGCGGTTGTGTTGTGGGTTTGGAGACCAGCAAGACGCCCATCACTTCCTCCCCCATTTTTACCGGCAGGCAAACGCCGCCCCATCCGGCGGGGATCTCTCCCTCCGCGGGGGGATGGATGTACGGATCGCTGCGAAACTCCCGGCTGATGTATCTCTCGCCGCGCTGAAACACCCACCCGGCAATGCCCTCACCCGGCCGTAAACACGCGGTCTGGTGTTCAGCCGGCCAGCCAAGGGCAATCATGGCGCGCAGGCAGCCCGCCTGCTCGTCGTACAGGCGGATTGTGCCGGCCGGCGCCTGCACGGCTTTCAGCGTTTCCTCCAGCAGAATGGGGAGGGCGTGTTGCAGATCGGTGGCCGAGCGCAGGGTGTTGGAGATGCGGTTGATGGCTTCCAGTTCCTCGGCCCGGCGATTGGTTTCGGCGTACAGGCGGGCGTTTTGGATGGCGATGGCAATCTGCGCGGCCACGGTCTCCAGCAGGCGCTGGTCTTCGGCGGTGTAGGCTGCCAGTTGCGCGGACTCCACATTGATCACGCCGATGATTTGCTGCCCGACCTTGAGCGGGACGCACAGTTCTGAGCGCACTTCTGCGCGCAGCGGGAGATAACGCTGGTCGCGGCTCACATCGTCCACGCGCA
>RFKO01000110.1 GCA_003694235.1 Anaerolineae bacterium | reverse complement strand
GCCCGTCCTTATGCCGAAAGGCTGATCGAGGTGGTGGAAAACACGCCGCTGGATGACATGGACCTCGGCAAAGCGGTTGAGAGCCTGGCAGAGTGGGATGATGATGACGCCCTCTGGCGGCTGGGCGAGCGGATTTTGAAGACGGTGAAGGCAGAAGAGCTTTCGGCCTCGAGCTGGTATATTATCGGCGCTGCCGCGATCAACACAGGGCATCGGAAGGAGGCCCGTAAAGCTTTCGAGTACAGCGAGCGGCAAGAGGGTTTCATCGTCCCTGAGTGGCTTGAAAGAGGGCTGCAGGCTGCGCGGCGGCGCAAAGGCCCTCCCTTACTGGGGCCTGGTCTGGACGGCCGCTTCCCATATCTGCACTTTTCGCATTTTCTACATTTCCATTTGCTGGAGCACATGCTGGAAGCCATGGAGAAGCAGGATGCGAAAACGGTGGTGGCCGATATGGTTCGTCGGTACCCCTTTGTGGCAGGTGGATATCGGCTGATGTTGTGGGGAAGTGGCGAGGACGAAGAGGTTTATCCCATGGTGAGCATGGCACTGGATGCCCTGGCGGCGTGTGGAACGCCGGGAGCGTATGCCGAGATTCGCAAATTCGCCGAGAGTCGCTTTGGGGAAGATGAAGATCGCATCCACGCGGCGCGCCTGCTGGTGAAGGCAGGGCAGCACGATCCGGCTGTTCCTTTCAAGATGTGGATATCCAGCCGCGAGGAATGGGGAGAGGTTATGCTGATCGAGCAGACGATTCGCGAGCCAGAGGAACCGCCATGCGGGCCGCAGGTCATGGAGCTCATGGAGCAAAGCTTTATCGCTGCTCAGGAGGGCGATCTCGACGGCGCAATTCGCCTGCTGGAGGAGGCCGTTGAACTCGAACCGGATTGTGCCCAGGCGGTGCACAATCTGGGGGCGCAGTACATCAACCTCGGCGAGCATGAGAAAGGCGAGGCGCTGATCCGCCGTTCGATTGAGATAGACCCGGACTACCTGTTCGCTTATGCCACGCTGGCGGAGCTCGCCTTGCTCCGCGGGGATGTGGAAGCCAGCAAGGAATACCTTGCGCATATTATTCAGGCTTCGGAAGTTCCGCCGCTGGCCCTCCGGCAGGGTTTGCGCGTTCAGGTGCTCATCGGTTTGCATGAGAAGGATTTGGATAGCAGCCAGCGGGCGTTGGATATGCTGAAGGATCTGTTTCCGGATTTCGATCAGATCGAAGACCTTGAGCAGCTCCTGGATGTGGCTTCTCTGGGGGATGCCTTGAGCAGTCTCTGGCGTAAGAATGTCCACCGTTATCGGGAGCGCATGCTGGCGAAGCCGATATCGGCTGAGGAGGGGCTGGCGGATTGTCTGAACCGCATCAGCAGCGACCATCTGGAAGGCACGTTGCGGGCCTGGAGACTGAAGCGAAGCGGCCGTAAGGCGCAGCGCATCGCCCGCCTGGTGGAGGTGATGACGGATGCGGACATCCTGGCTTACTATGTACGGTCTGTGCTGGATGAAGAAGCGCGCGCCGCGCTGCGCTGGGTGTTGGAGGCGGATGGCGTCCGCCCGTGGGAGGAGTTCACCGCCCGTTTCGGGGATGATTTCGACGAATCCCCCTACTGGAAATGGCATGAGCCGGAGACCGTCCCCGGCGTGTTGCGCATGTCGGGCTTGCTCGCGGTCGGCACGCTGGATGATGCGCCGGTAGCCGTTGTGCCGCGGGAACTGCGTCCTCTGTTGCGGCAGATTCTTGCCGCTGGAGAATGAGCGCTGGCAATGACCCCGAGTGGAAAGTTTCGGTGTGCCGGTGGGATTTTGTGCAGGGCTTTTCAAAAGTCTAACAGGCGGTCATCGCCATGCCGCCGGAAGATGCATACACCGTGGGCTCATCTGCGAAAAGTGTGCTGGGGTTGGCGAGGGCAATGCCCTGCCAACCCAACGGCGAGCAGTTGCCCTACAAATGTCTGATTATTGAAAAGCCCTCGATTTTGTGGAATTTTTATTTGCGCGGGCGCGAAACCTTGCTATAATGAGAGAGTGTCAAAGTGCATACCTGATCGGGGAGAGATCCGGCTTTGCCGGACGCCGAAGGGGCAAGCCCCGTTTGGGGTGAAACTCTCAGGCAAAAGGACCCGATGATGATCGGCTCTGGAGAGTTGCGCACGAGAAGGCGCAACACCGAAGGGGCAAGCCGGGAGGGTTTCCCGGTGAATCTCTCAGGTTTATGACAGAGCGCACGCTTGCTTTTGCGCGCGCTCTTTGGTTTAATAGTGCTCTGCAGGTACATTTCTGGGGAAGTTGTATGGAAGGAGGTGATGCCTGGAAAGCCAAAGCAGCCAATTTTCTCCGTCCGCGTTTTCTTCGCGTTGCGAAAACGTGAGACCCCTGTGTTGTTCCCTGTTCCAAATTCAAAGCAAGTGAAGACGAGGAGTGAGCCATGAAAAAGTTCCGTTGGATTGCCCTTCTGTTGGTGGCTGCCTTTGTGCTCTCGGCCTGCGGCGGGGGCGGTGGGCAAACCATCAAGATCGGTATCAACGCTCCGTTGACCGGTGACATCCCCAAAGTCGGTGAGGGCACTAAATTCGCCGCCGAGTTGTGGCTGGAGGAAATCGGCGGTGTGATCAACGTTGGCGGCAAGGACTACAAAGTTGAATTGGTCATCGAGGACAATGAGTCCAAAGGCGAATCCGCCGCGGCCGTCAACACCAAACTGATCACCCAGGACGAGGTGCTGGTGATCGTCGGCCCGCAGTCCTCCAAGCAGGCTGTCCCCGCCGGCGCGGTGGCCAACGACCTCGAAACCCCGATGATCAGCCCGTGGTCCACCAACCCGGCCACGACCAAGGACCGCCCGTGGGTGTTCCGCACGCCGTTCCTCGATCCGTTCCAGGGGCCGGTGGTGGCCAACTTCGTCTCGGATGAGTTTGGTTTCACCAAAGCGGGCGTGCTCTATGACATCGCCAGCGACTACCCCAAGGGCCTGGCCGAATACTTCAAGCAGGCCTGGGAAGACATCCACGGCGCAGGCTCGGTGGTGGCCTTCGAGAGCTTTACCACCGGCGATACCGACTTCAGCGCTCAGCTGACCAAGATCATGGACGCTGGCGCGGAGTTCATTTTCGCCCCGCAGTACTACAACGAAGTGGCGCTGATCGTCCAGCAGGCGCATGAACTCGGCTTCGAAGGCCCGATCGTCGGCTCTGACAGCTGGGGCTCCGCCGAGACGGTCAACCTGTGCGGCGAGGACTGCTACGGCCTGTTCTTCAGCACGCACTACGCCGCCGAGGGCGCGACCGGCGCGACCAAGGAGTTCATCGATAAATACAACGCCAAATACGGTTATGTGCCGGATGACGTCGGCGCGCTGACCTGGGATTCCCTCAACATCGTCAAGACGGCCATCGAGAACTGCGGCAAACTGACCGGCGACATCAAGGTCGACCGCAAGTGCGTGCGCGACGCCATGGCCGCCATCAAGGAATTCCACGGCATTACCGGCGATATGACCTTCACGGAAGAGGGTGACCCGATCAAGTGCGCCGTGATCGTGCGCATCAGCGAGGAAGGCAAGTTCACCTTCTACAAACAGGTCTGTCCGTAAACTGACCTTTGGCCGTGGCGGCCGCTCTGCCGGCTGCCACGGCTTCTTTTCTCATCCCGCGACGCGGTTGCCCTGGCATGTGATTTCGTCGCCGCTCGCTGAGCAAAAGGAGCGACCTGATGGAATTTTTTCTCCAGAACCTGGTCAATGCCCTGCAATGGGGGAGCTTCTATTCGCTGATCGCCATCGGCTACTCGATGGTGTATGGTGTGCTGCTCTTATTCAACTTTGCCCACGGCGATATCTTCATGGTGGGCGCGTATATCGGATTTTTCGTCTCCACGGCCTTGCTGGCCGTGTTCGGCACAGGCGCGTTTGGATTGCCCACCGGCGTTTCGCTGGCCGTCGTCCTTGTGCTCACGCTGATCATCTCCATGCTGTTGAACTCGATCGTCGGTATGCTGGTCGAGCGCATCGGCTACCGTCCGCTGCGGGATGCGCCGCGCGCTTCGGCGGCCATCACCGGCCTGATGATCGGCATCATCCTGGAGACGGGCAACCTGATCCTGCTCGGCCCGCAGCGGCGCCTGTTCCCCGAGTTGATCCCCACCCAGACGATTGAGCTGGCCGGTGTAAGCATCACCAACAAGAAGATGCTGATCGTGGGTGTCTCGTTGTTGCTCACCCTGGCTCTGCACCAGTACGTGCGACGCTCGAAGTGGGGGATGGCGATGCGCGCCATGGCGTACGATTACGTCGTCGTGCCGCTGATGGGCATCCCCACCAACGCCGTCGCCTTGCTGACGTTCGGTTTGGGGTCGGCGCTGGCGGCTGCCGCGGGCATCCTGTATGGGACGGCGTACCCTGTGCTGGACCCGAATATGGGGATTCTGTTCGGGTGGAAGGCCTTCGTGGCCGCCATCCTGGGCGGGCGCGGCTCGATCCTGGGCGCCGGCCTGGCCGGTTTTCTGCTGGGCTTCATTGAGATTTTCGTGGCTACGATCTTCCCTTCCACCATGCGTAACCTGATCGCCTTTGGCATCATTCTGGTCATTCTGACCTTCCGCCCGCATGGTTTCTTTGGCGAACCGCACAGCGCACGCCTGCGGTTGTGATCAGCCCGCTTGAGAAAGGAGACGCCATGACGACAGACTCTTTGCCTGTGAACGCCTCTCAAAACGGGCTGCGTGCCAGACTGGCTCGTTTTTGGGAGCCTTACCGCTCCGTACCGCTGCTGGGGTGGTTGATCGCTTTGCTGGTATCCGTGGGGTTGGAGCAACTGGTCGGCCGTCCGCTGGCCTGGGCGTTGGGGATGTCCAAAATTCCCGCCCTGTTCGGCATTGTGGTCATTCTGGACAAACCCCTGCTGATCCCCAGTGCGCTGCTTTACACGATTTTGATTTACCTTCTCCCCATGGCCATCGTGGCCCGCCTGCTCACCGGTTTCTCCAACCGGCTGGCCCGCAGGTTGTTGCAGTATCCCCTGATTGTCTCGGCGCTGGTTCACCTTGTGCTGGCCTACGCGGTGCTCTATCTGTGGACGGACATCAGCGATTACCGCCTGTTGGTGGCTCGCCTGACCATGATCGCCATCATCGTGACGCTCAGCCTGAACGTGGTCAACGGCTACATGGGCGAGTTTTCCTGTTCGCACCCCGGTTTTATGTCGCTGGGAGCTTACACCGCCTCGGTGTTCACGCTGGTGTTGTTCATCAACGACAACCGTTTCGGAGAAGCCATCCTGCCCACCTCGTGGGGCCCGTTCTTCTTCCCCATCGGTCTGATCCTGGGCGGTGTTGTCTCGGCCATCGGCGCGCTGCTGGTGGCCATCCCCTCCTTCCGCACGCGCGGAGATTACCTGGCGATCATTTCGCTGGCCTTCATGTTCATCGTCAAAAGCCTGTTCGAGAACCTGGAGGTGTTTGGAGGGGCGCGCGGTATCAGCAGCCAGCCGGATTACGCCACGCTGCCGGTGGTCTTCGTCTGGACGGTGCTTTCGGTCTGGATCATCAACAACTTTGTCCGCTCCACGCTGGGCAAGGCGCTCAACGCGGTGCGCGATGATGAGATGGCCGCCGAGGCGATGACGGTGAACACGCGCAAAACCAAGATGGTGGCTTTTCTGTTCGCCGCTTTTTGGGCGGGTGTGGCCGGCGGTTTGTTCGCCCATGTGTTGCGCTACATCAACCCGGATACCTTCGGCATCCGCAAACTGGCCGAGGTGCTGGCGATGGTGTACTTCGGCGGCTTGAATTCGGTGACCGGTTCGATCGTGGGAGCGGTCGGCCTGACGCTGATCAGCGAGGCCTTGCGCCCGCTGGAAATCTACAAATGGATCATCATCCCGGTGATGCTGATCCTGATCATGATCTACCGGCCGACCGGTCTGGTGGCCTTCACCGAGTTCGACGTCAAGTCGCTCTTCCAACCCAAAGAGGCGGCGGAGAAAGGAGCGGATCATGGCGCTGCTTGAAGTGCACAACATGACACACTGGTTTGGCGGCCTGCGAGCGGTGCATAATTTCAATCTGACGCTCGAAGCGGGTCAGATTCGCGGCCTGATTGGGCCGAACGGCGCAGGAAAAACCACCATCTTCAACCTGATCACCGGCATATATCATCCCACCGAAGGACGGGTGGTGCTGGATGGCGAAGACATCACCGCGCTCAGCCCCAATCAGATTGCCGACCGGGGTATGAGCCGCACCTTCCAGAACCTGCGTCTGTGGCGTTATCTGACCGTGCTGGAGCACGTCAAGATGGCGCGCTATTCCAAGTTGACGTACGGGCTGGTAGGCGCGTTCTTCGATACGCCGAAGCGCGAAGCGGAGGAGAAGGCCAGCACCGAAATGGCGATGGAGCTGCTCGAGCTGGTGGGGGTGGCGCATTGGGCCGATCAACTGGTCACCAGCCTGCCCTATGGCGCCCAGCGCCGCGTCGAACTGGCGCGCGCCCTGGCCACCGAGCCGAAGGTGCTGCTGCTGGACGAGCCGACGGCCGGTATGAACCCCGAAGAGCTCATCCAGATGATGGAGATTATCCGCAAGGTGCACAGCCAGTTTGGGATGGCGATTTTCCTGATCGAACACCGGATGAAGTTCGTGATGGAATTGTGCGAGATCATACAGACGCTCAACTTCGGCGAGGTGATTGCCGAGGGCACGCCGGATGAGATTCGCAACAACCCTGTGGTCATCGAGGCCTATCTCGGGAAGGAGGTCGAGACCTGATGCTGCTCACGGTAGAGAACCTGCATGTTTCATACGGCAACATCAAAGCGTTGCATGGCATCAGTTTCAGCGTGGACGAGGGCGAGATTGTGTGCATCATCGGCGCCAACGGCGCCGGCAAGAGCACCACGTTGCGCGCCATCTCCCGCCTTGTGCCGGCTGCCCCTGGGTCGAAGATGACCTTCGATGGCAAGAATCTGCTCGACTATCCCCCCGAGAAAGTGGTCACCGAGCTGGGGATCGCGCACGTCCCCGAAGGGCGGCGTTTGTTTGAGAACCTGACGGTGATGGAGAATCTCAAACTGGCGGCCTTCGCCCGCAAGGACCCTGCCGGGGTCGCCCGCGATATGGAGCGCGTGTTCTCCATCTTCCCGCGCCTGAAGGAGCGCATCAACCAGAAAGCCGGCACGTTGAGCGGCGGCGAGCAGCAGATGCTGGCCGTCGGCCGTGCCATGCTCAGCGCGCATCGTGTCATGCTGCTCGATGAGCCTTCGATGGGGCTTGCTCCCCTGTTGATGATGGATGTGTTCGACGCCCTGCGCGAGATCAACAAGGAGGGCACCACCATCCTGCTGGTTGAGCAGAACGCCCGCATGGCGCTCAAGTTCGCCCAGCGCGGCTATGTGCTGGAGACCGGCAATATTGTGCTGGAAGGCAAGTCGGAAGACTTGTTGAACAACCCGGAGGTCAAGAAGGCCTATCTGGGTGGCTAAGCGTTTGCGGTGGATGAGAACCCCTCCTGCAGGCCCTCAGCCCGCGGGAGGGGTTTTGTTTTCCTGGGGGTGTTTCAGGTAAACACGGGGGACGCGCGCCCCGATGGCGCAGACCACCTCGTAGTTGATCGTCCTCCAGATGGCGGCTACCTCCTCGGCGGTGATGCGTTCCTCGCCCTGCTGGCCGATCAGCACCACCTCATCCCCCGGCGCGGCCTCGGGGACGTCGTCCAGTTGCAGCATGATTTGATCCATGCACACCCGGCCAACCACCGGCACGCGCCGACCATGCACCAGCGCGATGTTTCCCTCCAGACGCCGCAGGCCGTCGGCATAACCGACCGGCACGGTGCCAATGCGTTCGCGGCCGCGGGTGACGTAGATATGGCCGTAGCTGATGCCGCTGCCCGGCGGCACGGTTTTGACATGACTGAGCACGGCTTTCCAGCTCAGCGCGGCGCGGAAATCGGCAGGGGCGGGTTTTTCGCCGGAGGGGTGCAGGCCGTACATGGCGATGCCCAGACG
>RFKO01000109.1 GCA_003694235.1 Anaerolineae bacterium | reverse complement strand
TCCCTGCCGCCTATCGCGGCGATGGGGAAGCCGTTGCCCAGCGATTTGGCGTAGGTCACCAGGTCAGCCCGGATGCCGAAGTACTCCTGCGCCCCGCCGTTGGCGATGCGGAAGCCGGTTTTGACCTCATCGAAGACCAGCACGGCGCCGTATTTATCGCACAGTTCGCGGATCTTTTCGAGAAAGCCGGGTTTGGGGAGGATGCCGGCCGCATTCCCCAGAATCGGCTCGACGAAGATGGCGGCGATCTCCTCGCCGTGCTTTGCCATGGTCTCTTCCAGAATCTCGAAATCGTTGAAGGGCAGGTTGAGCACGTAGTCGCCGATGCCCTGAGGGATGCCCAGGCTCATTGGCTCGGTGCGGGGATCATCGCGGGGGCCGAGGTGTTTTTCACTCGATGAGGCCGTCCCGAACATGAAGTAGTCGATCATGCCGTGGTATTGCCCCTCGAACTTGATGAACTTCTCCCGACCGGTGTAAGCGCGGGCGATGCGCAGGGCGTGGAAGGTGGCCTCCGTGCCCGTGTTGGTCAGGCGGACTTTCTCCACGCCGGTCATGCGGCAGATGCGCTCGGCGACCTGAATCTCCAGCGGCGTCGTCCAGGCGAACAGCGTACCTTTCTCGATGGCCTGCTGCACCCGTTGGGTGACGCGCGGGTCGGCGTGCCCGAGGATGATCGGGCCGAACGCCAGACGGTAATCGATGTAACGCTTACCGTCCGCGTCCCAGACGTACGCGCCCTGACCGCGCTCGATGATCAGCGTGTCGTCGTCGCCCCAGTAGCGGAAGTTGGAGTTCACGCCGTGGGGGATGTACTGGCGGGCTTTGGCAAAAAGTTCGTGGGTTTTGGGGCCTTGTAGGGTCATTTTAGTCTCCAGGGATTAGGGAGCAGGGAGCAGGGAGCAGGGATCAGGTATCAGGGAAGATTCCTGTTCCCTGTTCCCTGATTACCAATTGAACACACTATCCAAATCCTCCTCCGGCACATCGAAGACCGCGCCGGTGGGGGGCAGGGGTTCGCGGGTCATCCATTCAGGCAGGCGGTCGTGGGCGGGGGTGAAGCCGGCGCGGCGGTTGAACTCGCGCTCCAGTTTCAGGCTCTCGCGCCCCAGCGCCTGCAAGATGTCCGCGCCGACATCCCAGCCGTAGCGGGCGTTGAGCAGGTCGCGGATGGTCTCCGGCGCGGCGGCGAAGCCAAAACCGGCGAACAGGCAGGCGCCCAGCGTATCGTAGCCGGCCATGTTGATCTGCGCGCTGCGCGAGAGTTCGGCCTGGCCTTTGGGGTCGGTGTGATCCACTTTGGCGCGGATGGTCAGCCCGCTGGTGTGGTCTGCGCCCTGGGGCGAGGTGGCGTAGGTCACGCCGGTGCCCTTGATGGCGCGCGGGTCGTAGGCGCTGATGGCCTGCCCCTTGACGGCGGGGATGCGCTCGACGCCCAGCACCTTGCCGGTAGTGGCCGCGCCGTGACCGAGGATGCGCCCCAGTGGGGTGCCGCGGCGGATTTCGTCCACCAGTTCCAGGGCGCGCGCGCCGTCGCCGAAGTCCATCAGCCCGGCCTCGGCAGCCACGCCAAGCGCCGCGCCGATCTCGATGCTGTCCAGCCCCAGGTCGTTGACCGCCTGGTTCAGGCGCGCCACCGCGTCCAGATCATCGATGCCCAGGTTGGAACCCATCAGCCCGATGGTCTCATACTCGATTGGCGAGACGCGGGCCTTGCCGTCCGGGTCGGGGAACACGTTGGAGCACTGGATCATGCAGCCGCGCATACAGGCATGGGAGGTTTCTCCCTCGCCGCCGCGCGCCAGAATGGTCTCGCGCAGGTGCTCGCCGCTGATCTGCTCCGCTCCCTCAAACGACCCCGCCGAGAAGTTGCGCGTCGGCAGGCCGCCGAAGTGGTTGCACATGTTGGTCATGGCGGCGGTGCCGTAGTCGTGGTAGGTGTGCGTCTGGGGGTGCTCCTGCAGGGCTTTGTTGAAGGCTTTCTGCGCGGCGCGGAAGGCTTCGGGATGCGCGATGGGCGGCTTCTGCCCGCCGGAGGGGTCGATCACGATGGCCTTGACGCGCTTCGAGCCCATCAGCGCGCCCAGACCGCCGCGCGCCGCGATGCGGGAAGGCACACCGTCCCTGTCCACGTTCTGCACGCCGGCAGCCGAAAGCCCCATCTCCCCGCCGGGGCCGATCAAGGCGATGGCGACTTCTTTGCCGTAGCGCGCCAGCAGTTCTGCGGCGGCGGCGTACACCCCCAGGCCGACCAGATCTCCGGCGGGTTCGAAGCGCACGCCCGCCGCGGAAAGCACGATCACCTGCCATTCGTTGTCTTCGGGGCGGTCTTCCAGGATCAACGCTTTGACGCCCAGATGCGCCAGCGCCAGGCCGGTGCGGCCTCCGGCGTTGGCCTCCTTGACTCCGCCAGTGAGCGGCGATTTGCCCCCCACCGAGATGCGGTCGCAGGAGGAGAGCATATGCCCCACCAGCAGGCCGGGAGCGAAGATCAATTTGTTCTTCGGGCCGAGCGGATCGCAGGTGGCCTCCACTTCGTCCACCAGGATGCGCGCCACCAGCCCGCGCCCGCCGAGCCGCTCCCAGTTTTCGGGGACGGGTTCGCGGGTGTATGTTCGGGTTCGGGTGTTGATTCTCAAGATGTTCATTGGTTCATTAGTTGCATCGGTTCATCGGTGCATTGGTTCGTTGATGGA
>RFKO01000001.1 GCA_003694235.1 Anaerolineae bacterium | reverse complement strand
GCCGGAAGTTTTGGTGCAGGGCGGCGAGATTCATGTCGAGGGACTGGCGCGCACCACAGCCGAGCGACCGTTGTTGGTGGAATTGATCGCCCCGGATGGACGCGTGGTCGGCTCGCGCCTTGCCGGTGTGTTGCCCACCCAGCATGGGGAGCATCACCCCTTTGAGGTCGATATCCGTTACCAGGTGAGCGAACCGACCTGGGTGCGCCTGACGGTCTCCGAGCGCGGGCCGGTTGATCCGCCTGGGGCGTTGAACATCGCCTCGGTTTTGGTGCTGCTCAGCCCTTGACAAACATCTCGAAAGGGCTATAATTTCTTTCAAGTTTCTCATAAAAAATCAGGAGATCTGCATGGCATTCCATTGCATCTGTATGGGGCGGGGTTCGTAGCCTCCCGCCTCGTCGTTCTGAGCAAATCATCGGCCAACAGAAAGAGGACCGGGCAGGCACGACCTCGCAAGCACACACCCTGTGTTGTGGCTTGGCGCGGCAAGAGCGTTGCCCTTTTTGTTTTCTCTGTTGGCCGTTTTGTTTTAATTCAGGAGCGTTTATGGTGACCAAAATCGCAACGGCTTCTTCTCCCAGGCCGGCCACTCTCCCCGGCGAGCTGGACGGGATGGCGCTGATCCAGGCGGTGGGAAACACCCCTTTGCTGCCTCTGCGTCGGGTGACGGCGGAAATTTCGCCTGAGGTGCAGGTGTATGCCAAGGCGGAATGGTTCAACCCTGCCGGTTCGGTGAAAGATCGTCCCGCCTTCAACATCATCCGGAGCGCGCTGTTTGAAGGTAAGCTGCTGCCGGGTATGCGTTTGCTGGATTCCACCTCAGGGAACATGGGAATTGCTTATGCCACCTTTGGCGCGGCGCTGGATATTGGCGTCACGCTGGTTTTGCCGGAAAACGCCAGTCCGGAACGCATCGCCATTCTGCGCGCTCTGGGTGCTGAAGTGATTTTCACCGACCCGCTGGAAGGCTCGGATGGCGCGATCCGTGAGGCCCGTCGCCTGGCCGCCGCGTACGCGGAGCGATACTATTACGCCAATCAGTACGACAATCCGGCCAACTGGCAGGCGCACTATCGTACCACCGGCCCGGAGATTTACGCTCAGACTCAAGGGCGCGTGACCCACTTCGTGGCCGGTTTGGGAACTTCGGGCACGATGACCGGTGTGGGGCGTTACCTGCGGGAGCAGAATCCCGCCATACGCCTGATCGCCGTGCAGCCGGATTCCCCGTTCCATGGCCTGGAAGGCCTCAAGCACATGCCCACTGCCATCCGGCCGCGCATCTACGACGCCTCGCTGCCTGACCAGGTGGTGGAAGTGCGCACGGAAGAGGCGCATGAGATGGTGCGCCGTCTGGCGCGCGAGGAAGGCCTTTTCGTGGGCATCTCCTCCGGCGCGGCCGCGGTGGCGGCGCTGCGGGTGGCGGAGACGCTTGAGCAAGGCGTGGTTGTGACCGTTTTCCCCGACGCGGGGTACAAGTACCTGAGCGACGCCAGTTTGTGGAGGGAGGCATGACCGTCCGAATCCCCGCCGCTTTGTTGCAACAAATCAATGCCCATTGTGAGGCGGCTTATCCAGAAGAAGGCGCCGGTTTTTTGCTGGGGCGACTGCAGGGTGACGAACGTGTGGTGACCGATATTCTGGGGCTGCCCAACGCCCGCGAGGATGAGGCGCGCCGCAACCGCTATCTGCTCAGCGCGCGGGATGTGGCCCAGGCCGAGGACGAGGCCGATCGCCGCGGGCTGAGCCTGCTGGGCGTCTTTCACTCCCATCCGGATTGCCCCAACACGCCCTCCGAGTTTGACCGCCAGTGGGCCATGCCGTGGTTCTCCTACCTGATCATGCGCGTGGACAAAGGCCGGACGACCAGCTGGCTCTCCTGGCGGCTGAGCGATGACCGCTCTCGTTTCGATGAAGAGGCGCTCATCGTAGAAGAGACAGAAGGTTGATCCCGCTTTAGTGGCCGCTGTATAACAAGTGCAGTTCCGTTTGTTCATGAGGATAAAATGACACTTTATTTCGTTCAACATCAGCATGATGCCGAAACCTGCCCGGCGCGCGACCCGAAAATGGGGAATATGCTGCTACAGCACATCAGCCCTTCCAATGCTCGCAGGTTCGGGGTTAAAATTCTGGCCGATGCCGTCCTCGACGGCAGGCATACTTTCAACCTGATCGTCGAAGCGGAGAACGCCGAGGCGATCAAGATATTCATGCAGCCGTTCTATCAGGCCGGCACGGTCGAAATTATCCCGGCCTCTCATTGCGAGACGGTGGTCGAGCGCGCCGGCTGCTGAAGACATCCTGAGGGCCTCTCCCGGCGGTTCTCAGCCCGCAGGGGAGGCCCTCACAACCACAGGAGTAAACATGCCCACACTCAAAATTCCAACCCCTTTGCGTCCTTATGCCGGCGGTCAGGCCGAAATCACAGTTCAAGGCAGCACCGTGGGTGAAGCGCTTGCCGATCTGGTGGCGCAACATCCTGAATTGAAGAAACACATCTTCTCCGAAGATGGCGATCTGCGGCCTTTCGTCAACCTGTTTCT
>RFKO01000108.1 GCA_003694235.1 Anaerolineae bacterium | reverse complement strand
GATCCCCCGGCAGGCATGTCTGAGGCCACAATCGGGGTTTCGCCATCCGGACGGGAGATGGCTTCGCGCCCTGGTGGGCGCTCGCCATGACACAAAAAGTGCAGCAGGACAAGATCGGCTTTACCGATTTCTACAACATCTGAGTGCACCCGCGGGAAACCCGGCCCTGGTCTTGCCGCCGCAAAGCGGCTATACTTAAAGCAGGCCGGCCTTCTGGCCCGGCGCATTCCCAGTCCTGACCTCAGGAGACAGTATGCCCTACGAAGTCCCCGTCGAACAACTGTACCGCCCCTGCGACCTGCGCGAGGCGGGCTTTGAAACCACGGCGGAGCTGGAGCCTACGCACGAGATCATCGGCCAGGCACGCGGCACCCAGGCGCTGGAATTCGGCCTCTCGGTGGACAGTCCGGGGTACAACATTTACCTGCTGGGGGAGGCCGGCACCGGGCGCACCACCGCCGTGCAACGCTACCTGGCCGACCGCGCCCGCAACGCCCCCACCCCGTCCGACTGGGTGTACGTGTTCAATTTCGAACGGCCGGAGTGCCCGCGGGCCATCGAATTACCGGCCGGCCAGGGACGGGCGCTGCGCGATGCCCTGGAGGGCCTGCTGAGCAACCTGCGCACGGCGCTGCAGAGCGCCTTCGCCGGCCCGGAGTTCCGCGAAGCGGCCGACCGCATCCGCCAGCAGGCGACCGAGTTCCGCCGCCAGGCCTTCGCCGCCCTCCAGGCCCAGGCCAACGCCCTGCAGGCCGCCATCCTGGCAACCGAAGAGGGCCTGCAAATCGTCCCCCTGGAGGCCGGGCAGGTGGTGCCCCCGGAAGCGTTTGCCGCCTGGCCGCCCGAACGGCAGCAGACCTGGCGGGAACAGGTGCAGCCGCTGGAAGCCGCGCTCGAACAGACGGTGCAACAGGTACGCCAGGCCGAGGCCGAGGCCGAACGCGCTTTCCAGGACCTGGTGCAGCGCACCGCCGCCCTGCCGATTGACACGGCCCTGCAGCCGCTGTTCGAGCAGTTCACCGCGCCGGAGGAACTGGTGCAGCACCTGCGCAGCCTGCGCCAGGACCTGCTCGCGCACCTGGACCTGTTCACCGCCGGCGAACAGGAAGCGCCCGCCGAACCCGACCCGTTGCGCCGTTACCGCGTCAACCTGCTGGTGGACCACAGCCACACCCAGGGCGCACCGGTGCTGGTGGAATACCAGCCCACGCCGGAGCGGCTGCTGGGGCGCGTGGAATACGAAACCCGTCCCGGCGGCGGCCTGCACACCGATTTCACCCTGATCCGCCCCGGCGTGCTGCACCGCGCCAACGGCGGCTTCCTGGTGCTGCGGGCCCGCGATCTGTTCACCGAGGAAGGCGGCTGGGAGGCGCTGGAACGCGCCCTGCTCGGCGGCCAGGTCGCCCCGCACGACCCGGCCTCCAGCGGCCCCGTGGTGCGCTCCATTGACCCCGAACCCATCCCCCTGCGCCTGAAGGTGATCCTGATCGGCCCGCCGTACCTCTACTTCCGCGTGCTGGAGGACGATGAGGACTTCCAGTCGCTGTTCAAGGTGATGGCCGACTTCGCCACCACCATGGAGCGCAGCCCGGAGAACGAACGGCGCTACGCCGCCTTCATCGCCACCCTGTGCCGCGAAGAAGGACTGCCCCCCTTCGATCGCGCCGCCGTGGAGCGCGTGGTGGAATACGGCTCCCGCCTGGCGGAGACCCAGCGCCGCCTGTCCACCCGCTTTGGCCTGATCGCCGACCTGGTGCGCGAGGCCAGCCTGTGGGCCGTCCGCCGCGAGCACCCCCGCGTGCAGCGCGACGACGTGGAACAGGCCATCGCCGCCCAGGAACAGCGCCACAACCGCCCCGCCGAACGCGACCTGCGCCACATCCTGGACGGCTACCGGCTGATCAACACCGACGGGGCACGGGTGGGCGAGATCAACGGCCTGTACGTGGTCTCGGTGGGCGATTTCCAGTACGGCATGCCCGATCGCATCACCGTGCGTGCCTTTGCCGGACGCTGGGGCGTGGTGCAGGTGGACCGCGAGGTCAACCTGACCGGCCCGATCCACAACAAGGGCGTGCTGACCATCATGGGCTACCTGGGCGGCCAGTACGGGCGCAAGCGGCCGCTGGACTTCTCCGCGCAGATCAACTTCGAGCAGAACTACAGCGGCATGGAAGGCGATTCCGCGTCCGCGGCCCAACTGTTCGCCCTGCTCTCCGCCATCGGCGAGGTGCCCATCCGCCAGAGCATCGCGGTGACCGGTTCGATCAACCAGTTCGGCGAGATACAGGCCATCGGCGGGGTGAACGAGAAGATCGAAGGCTGGTACCGCGTCTGCCGGGCGCGGGGGCTGACCGGGGACCAGGGCGTGCTCATCCCCCACAGCAACCTGCCCGACCTGATGCTGCACGCCGAGGTGCGGCAGGCGGTGGCGGAGGGGCGCTTCCACATCTGGGCGATGAAGACGGTGGACGAGGGGCTGGAAGTGCTGACCGGGAAACCCGCCCAAGAGGTGCATCAGGCCGTGCGCGAAGGGCTGCACCGCCTGAGCGGCGGTCGCCCACGCCGCCCCTCGTGGCGGGAACGGCTGCGCCAACGGCTGGCACGCCTGAACCCCTTCCGCCGTCCGCGAAAGGAACCGCAAGATGGAAATTCTGCCGCAAATTCACCAGATACCGGGGAAGGTGGCCAACAGTTACCTGCTGATCGGGACGGACGGCCTGACGCTGATTGACTGCGACCTGCCCCGGCGCGCGCAGCACATCCTGGCGGCCATCGCCCGCCTGGGGTACACGCCGCGCGACCTGAAGCGCATCCTGCTCACCCACGCCGACGGCGATCACGTGGGTGGGCTGGCCGCGCTGCGGGCGGCGTCCGGTGCGGCGGTGTACGCGCATCCCTTCGAAGCCGACGCCCTGGCCGCGGGGCGGTTTCCTCGTCCGCTGCGGGCGCCCTGGTGGATGCGCCCGCTGCTGGCGCTCAGCGCGCGCTTCTTTCGGGTCGAACCGCAGCCGGTGGACGGCACCCTGCAGGACGGCCAGACGCTGCCCATCCTGGGCGGCCTGCAGG
>RFKO01000107.1 GCA_003694235.1 Anaerolineae bacterium | reverse complement strand
CGCCTGCCGCGGCCAGGAGGTCAGCACCTCGTCGGCCTGGGGGAAACGCTCGGAACGACCGAAGGCGCGCCGCGGGTCAATCACCACGGTGTAGAAGCCGGCCGCCTTCGCCATCGTCACCAGCGGGATGGCGATGTGCACCCCGCCCACCACGATCAGCTTTGGCGGCGGCGCCACCCAGTTAACGAAAACGCGCTCCCCCGCCAGGGTGTGCTCCCCGCTTTCGGGCGGCGGGGGAGCGCCGCGATCTCCCTCCTGCCAGAGTTGCCATTCCCCGCTCGTCAGGTTGATCAGCAGCGCAAAGCGGATGCTCTGCTGCAACGCGGCGCGCAGCAGGGGCAACCAGGCCGGATCGAAGCGCTGGACGAACACGTCAATCTCGCCACCGCAGGCCAGGCCCACCGACCAGGCGGTGTCATCCGAGACGCCGAAATGCAGCTGCCGCGGCTCGCCGCCGGCCAGCACCTCCAGCGCCGCCGCGGTGACCGCGCCTTCCACACACCCGCCACTGACCGAACCGGCGATCTCGCCCTCCTGGCTCACCGCCATCTGCGCGCCCGCCGGACGCGGCGAAGAGCCCCAGGTACGTATTACCGTGGCCAGCGCCACCTGCCGACCATCCGCCAGCCAGGCCTCGATCTGAGGCAGCAGATCCCGCATTACAATTCGCCGATGTCCTCTGCCCAGAGTTCGGGATTCTCACACATGAATGAGCGCATCATCTCTTTGCACTCCTCCAGGTCGAGGTTGATCACCTCAACGCCGTGCGAGCGCATAAACTCCTCCGCGCCCTCGAAGGTCTCACCTTCTCCGACCACCACTTTCTTGATGCCGAACTGCACCACCGCGCCGGCGCACAGGTAACAGGGCATCAGCGTGGAATACAGCACCGTTCCGGCGTAACTCCCTACCCGCCCGGCGTTGTGCAGGCAATTGATCTCGGCGTGCATGATCGGGTCGCCGTCCTGCACCCGACGGTTATGCCCGCGCCCGATGATCTTCCCGTCCTTGACCAGCACCGAGCCGATAGGGATACCGCCTTCAGCCTGACCTTTGCGGGCCTCTTCGATGGCCGCTTTCATGAATTCATCCATCTCTGCCTCCGTGGTTTACGTCTCCGCTGTGGGGCGTCGCCCAGGCTCGAAGCGCGAGCGCGCCTCCCGCAGGATTTCTTTGTACAGCTCCAGGTTGCGATCTTCGAGATGATCGAAGGTTTGCAGGCTCTTGCTGCCCCAGGTGATGTAGCGCAGCGGATCGGGATCGAGTCGGGCCGAGATGATCTCCTCCGTGCCGCGCGCCTGCGCCAGCCGCCAGGCAATCGGATTGACGATCATGCTGTGGCCGAAGTAGTAGCTCCCGCCGGCATCCGGCCCGATGGCATTGGTGGACACCATGTAAACATGGTTATCATAGGCGCGGGCCATGTTGGTCATCTGCCAGATGTCGAAACTGCGCAGCAACGCCGAGGGACGCGCGATCACCTCCGCTCCCTTGACCGCCAGCAGGCGCGAGAGTTCGGGGAAATCGCCATCGTAGCAGATGATCATCCCGATCTTCCCCAGGGCGGTGTCGTAGGCTTCGGCGCGGGTGCCGGTGGTCACCCAGCCGCCGCAGGCGCGCCGCTCCAGGGGGAAGGGATGGGTCTTGTCGTAAATCCCGATGATCTCGCCGTCCGGGCCGATCAGAATGGAGGAGTTGTACACCACGCCGCGCTCCGGGCCGCGCCGATAGGATGGCCAGACCACGTGCACGCCCAGCGAGCGGGCGGCTTTCTGGATTTCGGCAGTGATGCGGCCGGGGGCATCGTCCACCAGCTCCCACAGCGCCTCCGGCTCAAGGCCGGTCACAAAGCCGGTGGTCACCGTTTCCGGAAAGACCACCAGTTCGGCCTCGTGTTCCTTGACCGCTTGCTCCAGCCAGGCAACCCCCTTCTCGATGTTCCCCTGAACATCGTTGGGGGCGCTGGCGATCTGCACACAGGCTGCCACAAATTCTTTCATCATCCGCCTCCTCAGGACAGGTTGGCCGCGCTGAGTTTGTTCAAACGCTCCACATGCGACGGGTCAACCGCGTCGCCGAAGCGTGTCTTGGGCATGGCGGCCTTCTTTGCCATCAACTCTTCGTACTCATCGTCCTCGACGAAAGCCACACAACGGCCGATGCTGGCCTCGCCATCCACAAAGCGCCAGGGGAAGAAGCCAATGGTCACCCGCCGGTTGAGCAGCAGGTCAATGTCGCCGCCCAGGCACTCCGCATGGATGATGCCATAAGGGAACATCTCGATGTGCATCAGCTGGTATTTGCTGTCATCGAAGATTTCGGCCACCGATTTGCCGAATTTCTTCTGGAAGACTTTTTCGGCCTCTCTGGCCTGCCGCGGCATCCAGTTGCGGATGATGGTGTTCATCGGATGGTCAGCGCTGCCGCAATCCACCCCGATCCAGCGCAACTTTTTGGCTTTGGCCCACTCGGCGAACTCGCGATCCGGGCCGGGGTGTTTGACCATGTAGCGGATCTCGTCGGCGGTCTCGTGGTCCCAACCGAAATGATGGTAGCCAGTATGGATGATGAGGATATCGCCCTCTTTGACCTCCACGCGCTCTTCCACCATCTGGCTGGTGTAAATGTCATAGTCGCCGCACACATCGCTCAAATCCACCACCACACCCTCATGCACGAGGAAATCCATGTCCAGCTGGGCGATGTCCTTGCCAGGGGTGTAGAAGTGAATCTCGCCATCCAGGTGCGTTCCCAGATGATTGGAATGCGTGAGCAGCTGTCCGTTTGCGCCGTTTGGCGCCAGGCGCTTGAAATACTTGACCTGCAGAGGTTCGTAGGTCGGCCAGGGGGGCGTACCCACCCCAAGAGGGATTGTAAGATCGATCAGTTTCATGTTTCGCTCCTTTTATCATATCCTTCGTGTCTTACATGGAACGCAGAGACGCGGAACGCAGAGGCGCAGAGAGGCTGAGACGCAGAGGTTTTCATAGTCCTTCGCGCCCTTCGCGCTTCATTTGGAACGCAGAGGCGCAGAGAGGCTGAGGCGCAGAGGTTTTCATAGTCCTTCGCGCCCTTCGCGCTTCATATGAAACGCAGAGGCGCAGAGAGGCTGAGACGCAGAGGTTTCGTGGTCCTTCGTGCCCTTCGCGCTTCATATGAAACGCAGAGGCGCAGAGAGGCTGAGGCGCAGAGGTTTTCGTGGTTCTTCGTGCCCTTCGTGGATTCAGAATGCGCCGGAGAGCAGCGCCAGCACCACGCCGCCGGCCACCACACTGCCCAACTGACCGGCAGTGTTGGCGCCCATGGCATGCATCAGCAAAAAGTTGCCTTTATCATACTCCTGCCCCACCCGCTGCACAATCCGCGCTGACATCGGGAAAGCGCTGATGCCGGCTGCGCCGATCAGCGGGTTGAACTTACGGCCAGAGAGCAGGTAGAGCAATTTCCCAAACAGCACACCTCCTACCGTGTCCAGCACAAACGCCAGCAATCCCATCAACAAAATGAGCAGCGTCTCCGGGCGGATGAAACTGTCACCCGTCATTGTACTTCCAATCGTCAGCCCCAGGAAGATGGTGGTGACGTTGGCGATCTCGTTTTGCGCTGCACGCGTCAGGCGCTCCACCACGCCGGATTCGCGCATCAGATTGCCAAACATCAACGTCGCAATCAGGGGGGACGCTTTGGGGGAAATCAGTGAGACAACGATGGTGACCACCACAGGGAAAAGCAGGCGCGTGGTTCTCGAGACTTCGCGGCGAGAGTAAGGCATGCGCACGGTGCGCTCGGCCTGCGTGGTCAAGAGGCGCATCACTGGCGGCTGAATAATCGGCACCAGCGACATATAACTGTACGCCGCCACCGCGATCGGCCCCAGCAATTGCGGCGCAAGCCGGCTGGAGACGTAGATGGCGGTCGGGCCGTCAATCGCGCCAATGATGCCGATGGAGGCCGCTTCGTTCAGGTCAAAGCCGACCACCAGCGCCAGCATCAAAGTGCCAAAGATGCCGAATTGCCCCGCCGCTCCCAGCAGAGCCATCTTCGGATTCTCCAGCAAGGGGCCGAAATCGGTCATCGCGCCGATGCCGATGAAAATCAGCAACGGGAACAACTCGGTGGCGATTCCGGCCTGATACAGAATGGCCAACAGGCCGTGCTGGTCGGCGTCCGCGATGCCGGTGAGCGGAAGATTGGTCAGGATAGCTCCAAAGCCGATGGGCAACAGCAGCACCGGCTCATAGTCTTTGGCGACGGCCAGGTAAATCAACACGCCGCCGACCGCCATCATCACCAGATTCCGCCAGGTCAGCGCCAGAGGGGCCTGTAAAAGGATATGGAGTATATCCATGATGGCCTCCTACGCCAGCCGGACAAGCACATCGCCGTAATCTACCGCCTGGCCGGCGGTTACGCTCACCGCCACAACGCGTCCGGCCTGCGGCGCATAGATTACGTTTTTCATCTTCATGGCGTCCAGCACACAGACCGGATCGCCAGCCTGCACCTGGTCGCCCACCTGCACCTTGACCTCGACGACATCGCCGGGCATGGGGGCGGTAATCGCCCCCGGTGCGGCGGCTTCCACCGTGGGAGGCGGAGCCGCTGCTTCCGCCGAAGGCACAACCGGCGAGACGGCAGCGGCAGATTCCCCTTTCTGCTCGCTCGGCTCGACAAAAACCCGATACGTCTTTCCCTCCACCCGCGCGATCACCGGGTTGGCCTGCAAATCTTCCACTTCGACCTCGTATTCGCGCTCATCCACACGAACGCGCAGACGGTAATGCTCAGTTGTCATTTTGCCTCCAGGGAGCGTTCAACAACCACCAGGAATTCGGCTCCGGGCCCAGCGCCTCGCCCAGAGAAGCGTTGGTCGCCCGTTGTTTCTGGCGAAGTATCGCCACGGCCACAGCGGCCGCCACCGCCGCCGGATCATCATCCGGCGCGGGCTGCGTCTCCTGCTGACGGGTGGCAAAGGCCTCGCGCAGCACAATCATCAGCAACACCAACAGGCCCAGCGCCAGGAAGGTGATCGCCATCCCCATCAGACTCAGCGTGATACCCTGCGTTAGATTTGCCATCGGTATTCCTGTCCTACAAGGGGATGTTACCGTGCTTCTTAGGGCGCGTCTGGGCACGCTTGTTCTTCAACAATTCCAGCGCCGCGATCAGGCGCGGCCGCGTCTCGTGCGGCACCAGAATCTCGTCAATGTGGCCGCTGGCTGCGGCGTAGTACGGACGTCCGAATTTCTGGCGATATTGGGCGATGTATTTCTCCCGCTCCGCCTGCGGGTCTTCGGCGGCCTTCAGTTCGCGGGCATATAGAATGTTCACCGCCCCCTCCGCGCCCATCACGGCGATCTCGGCCGTCGGCCAGGCAAACACCAGATCGGTTCGAATGTATTTGCTGCTCATGACGATGTACGCGCCGCCATACGCTTTGCGCAGAATGACGGCGATCTTCGGAACGGTGGCTTCCGAGTAAGCGTACACAATTTTCGCCCCGTGGCGGATGATGCCGCCATGCTCCTGCATCACTCCCGGCATGAATCCCGGGGTGTCAATCAGGGAGATCAACGGCACATTGAAGGCGTCGCAAAAGCGGATGAAGCGGGCGATCTTGTCCGCGGAGTCAATATCCAGCACGCCGGCCTTGACCGCGGGTTGATTGGCAATCACGCCCACCACCTGCCCATGCAGACGGGCGAAACCGACGATGGCGTTGGTGGCGAAACGCTGATGCACCGGCAGGAACGAGCCGAGATCGAAAATCCGCTCGATCACCTGATGCATGTCGTATGCTTCGGTGGGATCGGTGGGCACTATCGTATCCAGCGTCTCGTCCTGGCGCCAGGGGTCATCCTTCGGCTCGGTAGCGGGCGGCATCTCGGCATAATTCGAGGGCAGGTAAGAGAGCAGCTGTCGCGTCAGCGCAAAAGCCTGACGCTCGTCGGCGGCCACGAAATGTGCCACGCCGCTGCGCGTGCCGTGCACCTGGGCGCTGCCCAGGGTCTGCTTGTCCACATGCTCACGGGTGACCGCCTCGATCACTTTGGGGCCGGTGACGAACATCTGGCTGATGCCTTCGGTCATGATGATGAAATCGGTCAGGCCGGGGGAGTACACCGAACCGCCAGCGCACGGGCCAACCATCACGCTGATCTGCGGCACCACGCCGCTGGCCTGGGTGTTCCGCCAAAAGAGTTCGGAGTAAGCCGCCAGGCTGTACACGCCCTCCTGAATGCGCGCCCCAACCGAATCCATAATCCCGATGATGGGCACGCCGGCATCCAGCGCCAAATCAATCACCTTGGATACTTTCTGCCCCTGTACTTCCGAAAACGACCCACCCAGCACGGTAAAATCCTGCGAATACACACACACAACCCGGCCGTTGATCTTGCCAAAACCGGCCACAACGCCGTCCCCCGGGATGCGTTTTTCTTCCAGGCCGAAGCCGGACTGCCGGTGCAACCGGTAGGCATCGATCTCCTGAAACGTACCTTCATCCAACAGCAAATCCAGCCGCTCGCGCGCCGAGAGTTTTCCCCGCTTGTGCTGCGGCTCGACGCGCTCCCCATGCTCTCCCTCGCGAATACGTTGGCGCAAAGCCAGCAATTCCGCGATCAGTTCTTTATGATCAATCATTGAGCCTCCATCATAGAGTAGATAAAGCGAGGGTGGTGCATGACCACCCCGCCCTACCTCAATTGTACAATTGTCAGACAACTGACGTCAATCACATCAATCCTTCTCGTAGGGCAGCCCCAGGGCTTGCGGCCGCGCCGCTCCCCAGCGCGTGCGGAACCACGGCGTGGACATCAGCACCAGCGCAATCGAAGTGACGATGAAGGGAACAGTCCGCCAGATATAGCGAGACAGGACGCCGGGCAACACCATTTCCGGGTTCAGAGAAAGCTGCCACATCGTGCCGAACAGCAACGCCCCGCCCAACAAAAACCAGGGGTTCCACATCGAGAAGAAAACCAGCGCCAGGGCGATGAAGCCCCATCCCATCAGGAAGTTGTAATTCCAGACCGGGTTGTAATTCAGCGCATACACCGCGCCGGCCAGACCCATCAACATGCCGGCTACCGTTTCGCACAGAATGCGCAGCCGGGCCACTTTGATGCCGGAGACCTCAGCCACCGCCGGGTTCTCCCCCACCGAGCGGATGGCCAGCCCCAGGCTGGTTTTTTGCAACACAAACCAGGTGATCAACACCAGCAGCACTCCCACGAAGAAGAAGGGGGAGACACCCAGCACCGCAGGGATGCGCTCCATCCCCAGCGGGCCGGTGTACGGGCTGCCAATGTAAGTGGTCAGGCCAAAGCCCACAATCCAGATGCCCATACCGCTGACAACCTGGTCGCCCCCCAGCACCACGGAAAAGGCAGCATGCAGCAGGCCGATGATGCCGCCGATCAGAACGGCAGTTAGGAAGCCCAGCACATAACTGCCGGTTGTTTGCGCGACGATGAAGCCCAACGTGGCGCCGAAGAGCATCACCCCTTCCACGCCCACGTTCAAGATGCCCGACCGCTGACCGATCAGCTCGCCCAACGCCGCGAGCGTAAAGATCATTGAAGCATCCAGGCTGCGGGTAATAAACTCAAGCATGACCGTCCTCCTCGTCCAGAGAAACGCGCACAATGCGGTAGCGATAGAAGAACTGGAACGCCACCAGCGTAATCATCAGCACACCCAGCAAAGCGTAATCCACGCCAAAGGCCATGTGCAATTTACCCTGCACAAAGCGTCCCCCAATGGAAAGGCCGCCAAAGAGCAGGGCCACCGGCATCGAGGCCAGCGGGTTGCTCTGCGAGATCAACCCGCAGATGATGCCGTAAAACGCCAGGTCGCCAAACTGGCCGTAATTGCGGGCGATCTTGTACACGCCCGGCACGGCGGCGAAATAGTGATAGCCGGCCAGGCCGGCGATCGCGCCGCCCAACAGAAACACCATGAAAGGGATTTTGAAGGTGTCAATGCCGGCATAGCGCGCGGCGCGCGGACTCTTTCCGAACGCCTTGATCTGGTAGCCCAGTTGCGTGCGGTCGAACAGGAACTCCAGCGCGAATCCGATCAGAACAGCCACCAGGCCGGTGAACGGCACGCCGCCGATCAACGGCGCGTACACCGAAGGCGGCAACTCAAAACTCTCCCCACGGCCGCCCGGGTTCATGAACAGGCCGCCCTCTTTGATCATGAACGAAACCAGCCAGAACAGGATGAAGTTCAACATCATGGTCAGCACGATCTCGTTGGTGTCGAACTTCCCCTTGAAATAACCGGCGATCGCGCCGATGACCAGGCCGCCCAGCATGGAGGCCAGCACCATCAGCGGGATGACCAGACCGGCGGAGAGTTCCAGCGATTTGGATTGCTGCGCCCCAAAGGCGTACAGCACGGCGAAGGCGCTCAACGCGCCGGCGTACATCTGCCCGGTCATGCCGATGTTCCACAACCCGGCCCGCGCGGGCAAAATGAAGGCGTAAGTGGTAAACAGAAGGAAGATAAAGCGATTCAGCGTCAGCGGCAGGCCGTGCTTGTTGGCAAAGGCATACGAGAAGATCTCACGGTATGCCATCCCAGGGGAAATGCCCGCCTGCAAGAAGATGAATCCGAACAAAAACAAGGTCATCAGCACAGCCAGCACCGCGATCGAGGTCGCCTGCCAGCCGCTGAGTGAAGTCCGTTTTTCCAGCTTGAATTCGTTCTTGCCGATTTTCATTGCGCCACACCCTCTGCGTTGTATCCGGCCATCATCACACCGATCTTCTCGCGTTCGGCCTCTGCAGCGGGCACAATGCCCATAAAACGCCCTTCGTAGATCGGTGCCACCCAATCGCTGATATCCAGGATTTCGTCCAAATCCTCGGAAATCAGCAGCACGGCCGCTCCATTGACTTTGGCTTCAACCAGCTTATTGCGCACGAACTCGGTCGCGCCGACATCCAGCCCCTGCGAGGGCAAATCGGCGATCACCAATCGCGGGCGGCGTGACAACACCCGCGCCAGGATCACCTTCTGCAAGTTGCCGCCGGAAAGATTGCGTCCGAGCACATCCGGCCCCGGCGTAGCCACATTGAACTCTTCGATCAGCTGTTCGGTCATCTGGCGCGCCTTGCGATAATCCAGAATGCCGCCGCGGTTGTACTCCTGATCGAAGTAATAATTCAACAGCACATTTTCCACCAGGGTGAAATCGCCGATCGAACCCATGTGGATGCGGTCGGCGGGAATATACCCCAGGCCGGTCTTCCAGCGCTCCAGCGGCGGCAGATGGGTGACATCCACGCCATCGAGGACGATGCGACCGCTCACCGGCTTGCGCAAACCCGCCAGGGCCTCCACCAGCTCTTGCTGACCATTGCCGGAAACCCCGGCCAGCCCGAAGATTTCCCCCTCCCGAATGGTGAAGGAAACCCCTTCCACCGCCAGGAAACCTTTGTCGCTCTGCACCACCAGGTCTTCCACTTCCAGCACCGGTTTTCCCGGCTCGACTTCCTGTCGCTCGACGCGGAACAACACATCGCGTCCCACCATCTCGCGCGCCAGACTTTTCTCGGTAGCATGGCGCGTTTCCAGGCGCGCCACCACCTTGCCTTTGCGCAACACAGTCACCCGGTCGCTGATTTCGAGCACGATGGGCAGCTTGTGCGTGATGAAGGGCACGATGGCAAGGTCTTTCTTCGCCATGGCCTGCACCGAATCCAGCAGCAGGCGGGTCTCTACCGGCGTCAAAGCGGAGGTCGGCTCATCCAGAATCAGAATTTTTGCCCCGCGATACAACGCTTTGAGAATTTCCACCATTTGCTTTTCCCCCTCCGAAAGCTGCCAGACTTTGGCGCGAAAGTCCACTTTGAATCCGTACTCCTCGCACAATTTGCGCACCTCTTGTTCGGCGCGGCGCAGGTTGAGGATCGTTCCGGCATGAGGATGCCCCAGCACAATATTCTCCAGCACGGTGTGAGCCTCCACCAGCTTGCGATGCTGATGCACCATGCCGATACCATGTTCGATGGCGTCCAACGGGGATTTGAACTCGACTTTCTCCCCATGAATATAGATTTCACCCTCGTCCGGCTGATACAGCCCAAAGAGGATGTTCATCAACGTGGTTTTTCCGGCGCCGTTCTCCCCCAAAATGGCGTGGATTTCGCCGGGACGAATGTCGAAATCAATCCCATCATTGGCGACCACACCCGGGAAGCGCTTGGTGATTCCACGAGCAGACAATACGGGTTGAGATTTCTCTTCTTGTGTCATGGGTGAACAGGAATCGGGTAGCAGGGATCAGGAATCAGGGATCAGGAGGCGAAGGACACAGAGATAGAGGGGCTCCCCCCGATGAGAGGAGCCCCCACAAACTCTCCGAATCGGGCGACCTACTCGAGGATGGTCAGCCCTTGCAGGTCAAAGTTGAACTGCGAGAGCAGCCACTCCACGGTGGGTTCTTCGCCCGCGGGTTTGACTTCCGTGCCGGCCTCGGGGATGGGTGTGCCTTCCAGTTCCAGACCGGTGCCGTTGCTGACGAAGGCGTGCGCGGTGAAGGGGTCCCACTCGCCTTTCATCATCTGGTCGCGGCGCTGCTTCACCAGGTCAACGATCTCCTGAGGCAGCTTCTCCAGGGCAGCCGGGCTGATGGCATCCACGCCGACCTTGTTGTCGTTCATGATGTCAACGGTGGATTCAACCGTTCCGTCGGCCAGCGTCATGGTGGATTCCATGCCGAGGTAGAGCACCTGCGGCGGCTTCTCACCCGCCAGCATCGCCTGGATGATCTTGTCGTACAGCACTTCCCAACGCGTGTCGAAGGAGACGGCCACCGTGTTGGTATCAGCCCAACCGTAGAAGCCTACGATGTCCATATCCTTACCCACAAACCAGATGCCCTTCTCAACGGCCACATCCAGCGGTGAGCCAGAGTCGGTCTGGTGGGTGATCACATCCACGTTGTATTGCTCGACCAGAGTGGTGGCGATGTCGCGCTCCTCCTGCGGCAGGTACCAGTCACCGGCGTACTTGACATACACGTTGACATCCTTGCCCAGCAGCTCGGCGGCATCCATCACGCCCAGGTAGAATCCGGCCGTGCGGCGGATCACCTGCACCGAAGGGAAGGCGGAAACGATGCCGATGTTACCGGTCTCGGTCAACGCACCGGCGATCAGGCCCTCCAGGTACAGCGCCTGGTATTGGCGCGGGAAGACACGCAGGAAGTTATCCTTGGTGGTCAGATCGCTGGCGATGATAGAGACAAAGTTGACATCGGGATACTTATCGGTCAGATCGAGCAGCGGCATGCCCATGAACTCGGCATTGCCGACCACGATGTCGGCGCCATCGGCGATCAACTCCTCAGCAAAGGGGACGGAGAGATCGGGGCCAACTTCCTCGCGGTAGACGTAGTCCACGTTGTCATATTTTTCGGCGATACGCTGACCGGCGCGATGGTGCGCACCCGACCAGGTTGTCCCCTCGATGATGCTGAAATGTTCGATCGCCAGGGTCAAGCCTTCTGCGGGCATGACTTCCACACCGCTCTCAGCGGCCGCGCCGGCTTCCGCCCCTTCTCCGCCCTCGGCGCCTTCAGCCGCGGCGCTCTCGCCCTCGCCAGCTTCCCCGCCGGCGGGCATTTCGGCCGGCGCAGGCTTGCAGGCCGCCAGGGCCATCGCCGCCACGAACAACAAGGCCAGCAACAGATAGATTGTCTTACGCATGGTTTCTTCCTCCTTCATTCATCGAATACGGATTGAACGGACGGGGTGGTTTCTTCTCGGTTATTCTTCAATAAGCCTTCCTCCTTTTCCTCTAGAAATTTCTACAACCGCTGAAAGCGACTGTATTCACACCAAGGGTATCACTCCCCCTCGTCCTGCAAGGCCTGATTGATTTTATCCAGGCCCTGCCGGATGATACTTCTGCTGACGCTGTCGAACAGGCGCTGCCCCACGCTGGCGACCCGGCCGCCAATCTGCACCTCACCGGCATACACCATGCGGGTGCGACCATCATCCAGAGCTTCCAGCGTAATGTTGCCCACGCCTTTGAGGAAACCGGTACTCCCTTCGCCTTCCACCGTCATGGTGTACCGTTCAGGAGGGACCTCATCCGACAGCGTGATCTTGCCGCCAAACTTGCCGCCTACCGGGCCGATACGGACTTTCATCTCGCCCTGGTAGACGTTCTCGTCCACCCGTTCCAGACGCTGCGTTCCCGGCAATGCGCTGGCCAGCACATCGGGATCGCGCAGCACACGCCAGACGGTCTCGCGTGGGGCGTCGAAAACATAATCGCCTGAAATTTTCATGCCGCGCTCTCCTTCAGTAGCTCGAACAGCCGGTTGGGGCTGAGCGGAGTTTCCAGAATTTCCAGTTTTCGATCATAGAAAGCATTTTCCAGCGCCTGGGCAAACAAAGCAGGCACGGGAATCGCGCCGGCCTCGCCCACGCCCTTGCTGCCGATTTCATTCAACGGTGAACGGGTTTCCAGGTGACCAACCTCGAACTGGCGCGGCATCTCATGCGCACCGGGTATCAGATAGTCCATCAAAGAGGCGTTCAGCAATTGCCCGTTCTCGTCATAGTGGAGTTTCTCGTAAAAGGCCTGTCCGATGCCCATCGAGACGCCGCCGTGGATCTGCCCCTCCACAATCATGGGGTTGAGCATTACACCGCAGTCTTCTACCACGACATAGCGCTTGATTTCCACCATGCAGGTCTCGGGATCTACTTCCAGGATCATGGCGTG
>RFKO01000106.1 GCA_003694235.1 Anaerolineae bacterium | reverse complement strand
GGCATTCGGGCTGTGCTTGTCAGGTGTGAAGGGGTGCGCTATAATCTTCCCCGGATTCCTGAAACAGGAAAGCGAGGTGAGCAGCCATGCCAATTTACACGTACCATTGCGACCATTGCGGTATTCAGTTTGAACGTAAGCAAAAATTCTCGGATGAGCCGTTGCGCGTTTGTCCGGAGTGTCAGGAAGAAGCGCTGCGCAAGGTTTATCAACCGGTAGGAATTGTGTTCAAGGGCTCCGGGTTTTACTCTACCGATAATCGTTCCCCCTCGGGCATGGGTAGCGCTTCTCGCAGCAGCAAGAAAGACGACGATTCCGGCGACAGTTCCACTTCGGACTCGAAGAAGGATTCCGACTGAAGCGCACGGCGCGTTACCCTCTCCCCCCAGCCTGGGGGCTTTTTTTATTGTGGTGTGCTGGCTTGCAGCGCTAACAGCAGAGCATTGAACTCCTCCCGGCAATCGCGGCAACGCTGCAGGTGCGCCTGCACCAGGGGGAGCGCCTCGGCGGCGTTCTTGCCTTCGAGATGCAATTCAACAAAACGGTCGATCTCTGCGAAGCAATCATCGCAGCCGATTTCCACATCCTGGGTGGCGGCGATCGCGCGCACCAATCCTTTTAAAATTTCAGAGTTGATACTCATACCTGTCTACCTGTAGGTTGTTCGAAAGTTGCCAGCAGCTCTTGCGGGGTGAACCCGCGCGCCAGGAGTTCTTTTTTCAGGCGCCTGCGGGCATCGTGGATCAGTTTATAGAGTGCGTTCCGATTGGTGTCCATCCGGCGCGCGGCTTCTTCCAGGGGCATGCCGCCGGCCATCACGTACAGAATGGCTTCGCGCTGGCGAGCGGTAAGCCGGGTTTCGATCAGTTCCTGCACCAGCTGAAGCAGGTCATGCTGCGTGGCGGCGCGTTCCGGGTGCGTGCGGTCATCGGTGAGAGCGGCGGGGGTAAAATCGTCGCCGTTGTCTTCGGGGAGCAGGTCTTCCAGAGAAACATCTTGCCAGCGCTTGCGCCGCATTTCGCTAAAGGCCACTCGAATGGCGATTTTTTGCGCCCAGGTGGTCAGCTGGCTCTCGCCTCGGAACGAGTCCAGGTTGTGCAGGATTTTTATCAAGGCCTCCTGGACAAAGTCCTCGATCAGCGTGTCCGGCACATCATAGCTGCTCAGCGCATACTGCAGACCGCGCACCAGGATGGCGCGCAACTCTGCGATGACCTGGTCGGCAGCCGGGCCGCGCAAGGCGCTCAACCATTCATCGTTGCTGCGTTTTTCCGTCATAGACAAAGTATAGCACGCGACCCGTCATCATAGACGGAGGCGTCAGGTCATTTCTTACCCAAAGAGACTTTGGCATCGGGAGGGAAGGGTGCTCCGGAGCGCTTGAAGTGGAATCCGGCCGCGCCGGCATGCCCACCGCCGCCGAATTTTTTGGCGATTTTGGAGACGTCCACACTGTTGGAGTACAGTGTCACATAGGTGACCAGTTCGCCTTCCTGCATCTGTTCGATATAGCAGTAGGCGATATCGTAGCCATGATTGCGGATTTGTTCCCCCAGATCGCCGGAGCCGCGCATGTTGATGGCCAGGGTGCGATATCCTTCGAAGCTGACCTCGTAGCCGTATTTGCCTACCGAGTTTTCGATACCCCGCAGACGGGCATCCCGCAGGATGCTGCCGTGCGCGATGATCTCATCCACCCGTTGCGCGGCGTCATCGAGCAGCGGCTGCCACAAACGGTCGTTATGGGGGTTGGTATTGAGCTGGAAAAGCCCTTCGTTGAAAGCGCCGGTGTCTTCGTACGCCCAGCGCCAGATGTCGCGGTCGCCGATCAGCGCGATGGCGCGCGGCAGCGGCTGTTCGGGGAAGAAGTAGCGCCAGGTGAGCACACAGGCGGCCTCGGAGGTATCGCGCACGCCGGGCCATGCCTGGGCGAGATCGGCCATCTCCTCGATGGCGGTTTTGTGATGGTCTATCCAGGTCAGGCGATGATACGTCGCCAGGCGTTCCATGTCATCGCGCGGCAGGGAAAAATCCACGATGATGATGTGGTCGGAGACCAGTATCTCCTCCAGGGGGAGCGAGTCGCCGTATTTCATTTCGCACAGCGAGACCTCGGGGCCGAGGGCGCGGCGCACGATCGCCGCGCTGGCGCGGCCGTCGGCGTCGTTGTGATAGAGACAGAGCGTTCGCGAGGACGTCTCGGAGGTCATGATGGTCAGTTGGTCACAATGAGTGGCACCGGCGTGAACACCAGCACGAAGATGATCAATCCCAGGATGGCGATCCCTTTGCGACGGCTGTCCAGCGGCGTGATTTCATCCAGAGGTTCGGCATGCCGCCCGCCGAGGAAGAAGATCAAGAAGGCCCACAGCCACCATCCTGACCAGATCATCCCCATGACCGCCAGGGCGGCCAGTATCCAGGGGCGCAGGCGGTTGGCTGCCCGCCCGATGAGCACGTAGATCACATGCCCGCCGTCCAGTTGCCCGGCGGGGATCAAATTGAGCGCGGTGACCAGCAGCCCGGCCCAGCCAGCCCACGCCACGCTGTTGAGCAGGATATCCGTGCCGCCGATGGGCAACGGCTGACCGGTGAAAAGATAGCGTACCCAGTAAATCAACGGGTTGATGCCCGCATAGCTGGCCGGTTCGGGAAGCCACTTTCCGGTGACCAGAAATTTGGCTGCCAGATAGAGGATGGAGTTGCCTTCGAAGCCCTGCCCCGGCGGCAGCGGATCGGGGATGGTGTGCACCGGCGAGGTGGCCAGTCCGTAGAGCAGCACCGGGATGGCCACTACCAGTCCGGCCAACGGGCCGGCGATGCCGATATCCAGCAGCACGCGCTTGTTGCGCGGCGGTTCTTTCAGGCGGATGAAAGCCCCCATTGTCCCGAACGGGCTGAAGGGGAAGGGGATGAAATACGGCAGCGTGACATCCGTCTTGTGATAGCGCGCGGCCAGGTAGTGCCCGAACTCGTGCGCCAGCAAGATGGAAAGCATGCTGAGGGCAAAAGGCCAGCCCTGCGCCAGATGTGCCAGCAGCGTTCGCACCGTTCCGCCCAGCGAAGCGGGCAAATCGCCTTCGTAACCGTAGAGCGCGCCGGTGAGCAAGACGCTGAGCAGTGTGACGATGAACAGCCCCAGGTTGACCCAGGGATTGGACGGCTTGTTGTGGATCACCCCTTCGAGCACATAGACGACGTGTTCGCCTTTTTCCAGCCTGAAGAGCGGCGTGAAGCCCAGCGGTTTCAGCGCGCTTTCCGCCTGCTCATAAGCGAGCTGGGAATCCAGCGTCAATCGGCCGCTGACCCGCAGGCGGTATCCATCTTTGGGCAATCCCCAGCGCAGGCTGTGAATCTGCATCACCCGGCCGAGGATCAACGGCAGCGTGGTAACCAGGTCGGTGGAATGGGATGTGGTGTCGTCCATAGCAACGCCTTGAAAAAAAGAAAGGCGGGAGTGGATGGGAGTCGAACCCACCGCGGCCCGCAACGCGACCCGCCACCGGTTTTGAAGACCGGGGAGCCCACCGGGACTCAACCACCCCCGAGAAGGTTGTCTTGATTATACCGAAGAAGTCCTTTTCGTAGAAGGACGAATGTGCTAAATTAAGGTTGTCTTTGGATACGCAGATTGCGAGGAATTGAGGATATGTCCCTGGATGAATTACTGGCCTTGCTGCCCGAGACGGCCACGCCTGTGGATCGTGACTTGATCGAACGGGCCTACCGGCTGGCGGAAGAGGCCCACGCCGGGCAGCGGCGCGCCTCCGGTGAGGCGTATTTCACGCATTGTGAAGCCGTGGCGCGCATTCTGGCGGAGTTGCATCTGCCGCCGGTGGCCATTGCCGCGGGTTTGCTCCACGACACGGTGGAGGACACTCCCCTGGAGGTGGACGATTTGCGCCGCGAATTCGGCGATCGGGTGGCCGATCTGGTCGACGCGGTGACCAAGCTGACCTCGCTGCCGCGCGTTTCGCGCGGCGATCAGGTCGGCGCGGAGGCCGATCCGGAGGACGATGCCGCCTATCCCGCGCCGAACAAAGCCTCTCTGGCGACGGCCAGCCTGCGAAAGACCTTTCTGGCGATGGCCGATGACCCCCTGGTGGTGTTGATCAAACTGGCCGACCGCCTCCACAACATGCGCACCCTCAGCCATATACCGAACGATGCCAAGCGCAAGCGCATCGCTCGCGAGACGATGGAAATCTTTGCCCCGCTGGCCAGTCGCCTGGGGATCTGGCAGATCAAGTGGGAGCTGGAAGACCTCTCTTTCCGCTATCTGGATAACGAGAAATACCTGGAAATCGCCCGCAAACTGGATGAGCGCCGCTCGGCCCGCGAGGCGCAGGTGCAAAAAATCTGCCACCATCTGGAGCAGGTGTTGAAAGAGGCCGGCATGAAGGATGTGATCGTGACCGGCCGTCCCAAGCACATTTACTCGATTTACCGTAAAATGCTGCGTAAGGGGGTGCCTTTCGAAGAAGTTCACGATGTGCGCGGGGTGCGCGTGATTGTGCCCGAAAAAGCCGATTGTTACATGGTGTTGGGGATCATTCATTCCCACTGGCGGCCGATCCCCGGCTCTTTCGACGATTACATCGCCTCGCCTAAGGAGAATTTCTACCAGTCGTTGCACACCGCAGTGGTGTACGATGATGGCAAGACGCTGGAAGTGCAGATCCGTACTCATGAGATGCATCGCAACGCCGAGTACGGCATTGCCGCCCATTGGCGTTATAAAGAGGGGGGCGAGGCCGACCCGGATTTCGAGCGGCGCATTCAGTACCTGCGCCAGTTGATGGAATGGCGGCAGGAAGTGGAAGACGCCCAGGAGTTCGTGGATAACCTGAAATCCGAGGTTTTCAGCGATCGGGTGTACGTCTTCACGCCGCAAGGTGATATCATCGACCTCCCCCAGGGCGCCACTCCGATTGATTTTGCCTATCACATTCACACCGATGTGGGTCATCGCTGCCGCGGGGCTAAGGTGGGGGGTAAGCTCGTGCCCCTGGATTATCAGCTCAAGACCGGCGATCAGGTGACCATCCTGACGGCCAAGCGCGGCGGTCCCAGCCGCGACTGGCTCAACCCTCACCTGGGGATGGTCAAAACACAGCGGGCGCGCTCCAAAATCCGCCGCTGGTTCAAGGTGCTCGACCGCGAGCAAAACATCAAGAATGGGCGCGAGATGCTGGAGCGCGAACTGCGCCAGTTGGGGCTGAGCAACGTAAATCTGGAAAAACTGGCTGCCCGCCTGAACTACAAATCGGTGGATGACCTGTGCGAGGCGCTGGGCTGCGGCGATCTGCCGCTGACGCGCGTCTCCAGCGCATTGATCGCCATCGAGCAGCCGGAAGAGAACGAGTTTGAATTCCCCGTCACCCAACCGCTGGAGACCGATAGCGGGGCAGCGGATGGCATTCAGGTGCGCGGCTTGAAAGGGCTGCTCACCCGCATGGCGCGTTGCTGTAACCCCGCTCCCGGCGACGAGATCGTCGGCTACATCACCCGCGGGCGGGGGGCGACCATACACCGCCGTGATTGTCCCAACATTCTGAACATTCGCGACAAGGAGCGCCTGGTGAAAGTCTCCTGGGGAGAGGCGCGGCGCACTTTCCCTGTGCCGGTACGCATCAAGGCGTATGACCGCGAGGGGTTGATGCGCGATATTTCCACCCTGCTCACCGATGAGGGCGTCAGCATGAGCAGGGTGCATGTGGATGTCAACCGGCGCAACATGGCAACGTTCGACCTGGTGCTGGAGGTACGCGATATCGCCCACCTCAGCCGCATCCTCGACCGGGTGGAGCGGCTGGACAACGTGGTAGATGCGCGCCGGGTTCGCACCACCTGATGGTATAATTTCGCCCCTATGGCTGACCTGACCCCAATCAACGATGCGCTGCAGAAGTTACTGGCCGCTGTGCCGGTACTGACGACCGAGCGTGTCCCGCTGACACAGGCAGCTGGCCGCGTGCTGGCTGCGGATGTGCAGGCGGGCTTCGACTTGCCGCTGTTCGATAACTCCGCGATGGATGGATTCGCCGTGCGGGCGGCAGACCTCTCTACCGCCTCGCCGCAGTCCCCGGTCACCCTGGAGGTGGTCGCCGACCTGCCCGCCGGCGTGAATCCAGAGGTTTGGCTGGCGGCGGGGCAGGCGGCGCGCATCATGACCGGTGCGCCGCTGCCGGAGGGAGCCGACGCGGTGGTGCCGGTGGAAGACACCGATTTTCCCGCCCGCCAGGTCGGTGTGCCCGCCCCGGAGAAAATTCGCGTTTTCCGTTCACTGCAGCCGGGAGACTACGTCCGCCCGCGCGGACAGGATGTCAAAAAAGGGGAGACCGTGCTGACCGCCCCTCATCGCCTGCGGGCGCAAGACCTGGGCGTGCTGGCCATGTTGGGGCAGGCCGAGGTAGAGGTCTTCCGCGCCCCCAAAGTGGGGCTGATGACGCCCGGCGACGAACTACTGCCGCTGGACGCGCCCCTCGAGCCCGGCAAGCTGTACGAATCGAATTCCTACACTCTGGCGGCCCTGATTGAGCGTCTTGGCGGACGGGTGGTACGGCTGGGCATCGTCAGGGATGGGCTGGAGGCGGTGCAGCAGCGGCTGGCTTGGGCGCTGGAGCAGGGCGTGGATTTGCTGCTTTCTACGGGCGGCGTGAGCGTGGGGGCGTTCGACTTCGTCCGCGCGGTGCTGGAGCGGGAGGGCGAACTGCGCCTGTGGCGGGTCAACATGCGCCCCGGAAAACCGCTGGCTTTTGGGCGTTACCGCGGGGTGCCCTACATCGGCCTGCCGGGGAATCCGGTTTCCGCTTTTGTGGGCTTTCAGGTGTTTGTGCGGCCGGTGCTGCTGAAAATGATGGGGCTACCCACCCCGCCGCGCCTGCTGCGGCGGGTGGTTCTGGCCGAACCGGTGACCTCCGATGGCCGCGAGAGCTACCTGCGCGTCATTCTCTCTCAGGAGGATGGCCGTTGGGTGGCCCGCCTGGCCGGTCACCAGGGCTCAGGCAATTTGCAATCCCTGGTGCGCGCCAATGCCTTGTTGATCGTCCCCGCGGGGGTAACATCGCTCGCCGCGGGCGAAGAAGCAGAAGCCTGGCTTTATGAAGGATGAGATGACGCAATGAAGAATTCCAACACACTCCGCTGGACGGCAATCGTTCTGGCCGCGATTGGACTGATCGACTCGCTCTATCTGACCTGGATCAAGCTAGCGCACAAAACGGCCGCCTGCGCCGGGATCGGCGACTGTGAAGCCGTCAACACCAGCATCTATTCCCAGATCGGCGGCGTGCC
>RFKO01000105.1 GCA_003694235.1 Anaerolineae bacterium | reverse complement strand
TATCCTGACCGATATCCGGGATGTGCTCTCCTCACGGGTGTATCGTCAATTGCTGGATCGCTGGCAGGCGGCCGGCTTCCGCCCTTCCGAGCGCGCCCTGCCCTCGGATCAGTTCCTCGCCCTGGATGAGCTCTTGTTCGATGTCTCGGATGAGCCGCCGGCCGTGGAGGTCAGCAGCGATGACCTGGCCGCAGTGCTCTACACCAGCGGCACCACCGCCGAGCCGAAGGGCGTCTGCCTGACGCACTACAATCTGGTGGCCAATGCCTTCCAGACCCGTCACTGGATTCCCGAAATCCGTTACGGACGCGAGACTTTTCTGGCTGTGTTGCCGTTGACGCATAGCTACGGCATGACCACGGCGATGAACATCCCCATCGTGATCGCGGCCACCATCGTGCTGCTGCCGGTGTTTGAGCTTACGCAGGTGCTCGAACACATCCGGCAATATCGCCCGACCATTTTCCCCGGTGTGCCCTCCATGTATGCGCTGATCAATCAGGCGCCCGATGTGCGTTCCTATGGTCTGGATTCCATCCGCGCCTGCATCAGCGGGGCCGCGCCGCTTCCGGTGGAGGTCAAGGAAGCGTTTGAGAAGCTCACTCACGGCAAACTGGTGGAAGGGTATGGCCTGACCGAGGCCTCGCCGGTCACGCACGCCAATCCGCTGGATGGCCTGGAGAAGGCCGGCTCGATTGGCGTGCCTATTCCCAACACCGACGCCCGCATTGTCGACCTGGTCACCGGCGAAGACCTGCCGCCAGGGCAGATCGGAGAGTTGCTGGTGCGCGGCCCGCAGGTGATGCGCGGCTACTGGCCGCTGGAAGACGCCGCCACGGCGAATGCCGCCTTCCGCGACGGCTGGCTGGTCACCGGCGATGTGGCTGTGATGGACCCCGACGGCTTTTTCACCATCATCAGCCGCAAGCGCGACACCATTATGACCGGTGAGTACAGCGTCTATCCGCGCGACGTGGAGGAGGTGCTCTACGAGAACAACAAAGTGCTGGAGGCCGCCGTGGTGGGCGTCTCTGCCGGGGAGGACGGCCAGCGCGTCAAGGCGTTCGTCGTCCCGCGGCCGGGAACCACCCTGACCAAAGAAGAGCTGCTCGAACTGTGCCGCAAGCGCCTGGCAGAGTATGCCGTTCCCTGGGAGATCGAATTCCGCGAGGAGTTGCCCAAGTCGTTCATCGGAAAAGTGCTGCGCCGTATGCTGGTGGAGGAGTGAGTTTGTGCGTATGTTGTTTGGGCTGATGGCTCTGGCCGGTGCGCTGGCGCTGTTCTTTGGGGGGATGATTTTGCTGCTGCCGGAGTGGTTGTTTTCCCGTTTGCGCCAGACCTCGCCAGAGGTTTTATACCGGGTTTCTGTTTCCCGCCCTGTGGTCGCTTTGACGATTGACGATGGCCCGGATGCCGCCACCACGCCGCAAATCCTGGAGGTACTGCGCCGGTATGATGCGCATGCGACCTTTTTTCTGATCAGCAGCCGCATCGCCGGCAATCAATCCCTGGTACAGCGGATGGTCGCCGAGGGGCATGAGCTGGGGAATCATCTGACCGTGGACGAACCGAGCATTAATCTGCCGTTGGAAGAGTTCGAGGCCAAATTGTTGCAGGCGGATGCCGCCTTACAGCCGTTTGGCGGGGCGCGCTGGCTCCGTCCCGGTTCGGGGTGGTACAACCAGGCCATGCTGGAGGTGATCGCAAGGCATGGTTATCGCTGTGCTCTGGGGTCGGTGTACCCTTATGATCCGCAGATTGGCTCGGCCTGGTTCTCGGCGCGTTACATTTTGTGGAAAGTCAAACCAGGGGATATCATTGTGCTGCATGATTATGGCAGCCGCGGGCGTCGCACCGCAAGAGCGCTGGCGGTTATCCTGCCCGAATTGCGACGCCGCGGTTTCAAAGTGGTCACGCTGTCTGAGCTGGTGGCACAGGCTGCTCCTTGAGGATTGGTGCATTGGTTGCATTGGTGCATCGGTGCATCAGTTTATCGGTTCAACGGTTGGATGGTTGCGATGAGTGAGGGCAGTAGCGTGGCGGCCGTGCCGCGCAGGGCGTAATCGACCCAGGGGGTGAGCGGCGTGTCCTGGGGGTTGATCTCGACCAGCGTTGCGCCGGCTTCCACCGCCAGCAGCGGCAACGAGGCGGCGGGCTGTACCACGGCAGAAGTCCCCACCACCAGCATCAGGTCGCAGTGCTGCGCCGCGGTGGTGGCTGCCTGTAACGCCGCGGCGGGCAATGCCTCGCCAAACCAGACCACATCGGGGCGCAGCAGGCCGCCGCAAAGCGGGCAGCGGGGCGGTGGTGTTTCGCTTTCCTCCCATTGGGCGATGATCTCCTCACATTGACTGCATTTTGTGCGCTGCAGATTGCCGTGCAGTTCGATCACCTTGCGACTGCCGGCTTGCTGGTGGAGGCCATCCACGTTTTGGGTGATCAGGGTGAAGGCGCGCCCGCGGGCGGTCAGGTGTGTTTCCAGTTCGGCAAGCGCCTTGTGGCCGGGGTTGGGGCGGGCTTTGCGCACCAGTTCGCGTCGCCAGGCGTACCACCCCCAGACGCGGCGCGGGTTGGCGGCGAAGGCCTGAGGGGTGGCCAGTTCCTCCGGGCGGAACTGTGCCCACAGGCCGGTCTGCGCATCGCGGAAGGTGGGCACGCCGCTCTCGGCGGAGACCCCCGCGCCGGTGAGGGCGGTCACCCTTTGGGCGGCGCGCAACCGTTCGATGAGTTCTGCCGGGATGCGTGTAGTCATAGAGGGGTTGTCTTAACCCTCCCGCAGGCTCTAAACCTGCGGGAGGGTG
>RFKO01000104.1 GCA_003694235.1 Anaerolineae bacterium | reverse complement strand
CCTCAGCCACTTCGATCTATCAGCCGCCGCAGACCGGCGGCATGGTAATGTTCCACAGCCAATGTTATCAGAGAATACGCCGAATGAGAAGAGAACCAATGAGACTCTTCAAGGCTTCCTATTGATCTTCATGAATGTTGGTTAAGGTTCTTTTCCATCTCAGAGATGTCATGCTGAGCGAAGCGAAGCATCTCCGTCCCATGTAATTGAGACTCTTCGGTCGCGGAGTTTACACTGAGCCAAGCGAAGTGCTCCCTCAGAGTGACACGGAGCTTAACGCATTTTGATGAACATCAATAAAGTCATGCTGAGTATATTGAAGCGCTTGTGCTGAGCGCGTCGAAGCGCTTGTGCTGAGTATATCGAAGCAACTGGCGCAGGCTCAGTCGTTCAACAGCGCTTCAATCTCCCCGGCGCGCTGGGCGATGATGGCGGCTGTTTCCTGCTGCTCGCGCTGACCCAACAGCCAGTCGCCGATCACCGCGCTCTCGGCTTCTGCCAGGGCGGCGTACACCAGGCGCAACAGACGGCGCGCTTCGGAAGGCTCGCCCGTCAGCGCACGGAGCATGGCCTCAGCCTGCAGGGTGTGCTGCCGCAGATGCGATCCCAGCCGCCCCAGGCGAAACGCCACCGACATCGGCACGCCCTCCCACCACAGGGAGGGGACATCCAGTTCCTCGTCACGGATATCTGCCAGTTCGCGCAGCACGCGCTTGTGCAGCCTATCGTAGTACGCCAGCACCCCCGGCAAGGACAATCGCCGCACAGTGCGCTCGAACTCCTGATGAGAGCCGATCAACTCGGCGCGCACATCGGAGGGGAGATCTACCGCCTCCGTGACACCCTGACGATGCTGCATCACCGCGAAGCGAAGGCGCGCGAACATCTCCCGCTCGGCAGCCAGGGTGTGTCCCAGCACGGTGCGCAACGGCCAGGCATCCCCGGCCACCGGCGCATCGAGCAGGGCGCTCTCCCGGGCGAACAACAACGCCTGCAAATCACGGTAAGCGACGTGATACTGCGCCAGGGCGCGATGCGCCACGGTGAACGCTTTGCCTGTCTGACTGCGCTGCGCCAGCAAACGGGCTGCCAGCAGGTGCAACTCCTCCGCGGTGCGAAAGAAGGCAAAGCGCACCCCTTCCTGGTAGGCCCGCCATTCCCAGGGGCGCGCCAGGTCGTCATCGGAGAGGGAAACCACCACCGCGGCGAAGCGCTCCACCGCAGAAATCAGCCGCAGCTCGTCCGTCATCAGGTCAACGCTCCCGTCCACACCTCGGCGCGGCGGCCGCCATGCTCATCCCCTCGGAAGAAAGCCGCGTAGCCCATGATCTGCAAGCCGACAAAGTCCATCACCTGCGGAGAACGCAACGTCAGTTCATAGTACGGATGCCAGGTGCCGGTGTTGTAATACACCTGACTGACGGTTTGCTTCCCACGTCGGTACACATCCAACGGAACGGTCTCGGCGTAATGCGTATGGCCATAGACCACAAAATCAACCGTGCGCGCTACAAGCGCATGCTCTTCGAGGGCATGATCGGCCAGCGAGATGGCGGTATTTTTCGTCACTCTGCCGTACGCCCAACGGGCCAGCCTCTCCAGCCCATCAAAGGAAAAACTCTTCGAAAAGAGCAATGCACCTTCGAGCGCATCCACCACATCCAGGCGCAACGGCTGATCCTGCGAACGGATGAAATCGCTCTGCAGGAAGCGGTCGGCGGCCTGGTTCCACACATCCTTGATCGCCTGGGATTGCGCCTCATCGCCGCCAAAATCGCGGATCAGGTTGTTTACCCACATCGGCGTGACCAGCACAGGGCGCACATTCGAGAGTTCCTTCAACCCCTCCACAAAGCGCAACGGTACCTCTGTTCCCAACTGGCGGCGGACTTCCAGCGGGAAGCGGGTCAACAGTTCAATGGTCATTGCGTCGCCGACGGTAGCATGGTCGCGCCCCAAAGCCGCGTGGTAATTCATGGCGTCATACACATCGCCATGTCGGGCGTAAACCCGATGGTCAAGCAACAGGCTCATCAGTGTGTCCGACTCTTCGGCCTGGTGCGGGAACGGCGAGGGCGGATTGCTCAACCCCAACGCGCCGATCACCCGCGTGCGGAGAGCGTCATACGCCCCCCCGGGGAGATGCAGCAGCCAGTCATGATTCCCCACCATATAATGAATTCGCACCTTAACCGGCAACAACACCTCAGGGTCAGGCAGACCATCGCGACGGGGCGCCGGCAGGCGGATGACCTCGCCCTGCGCCATCCGCCGCAACACCGCCAGAGCGGCGCGATTATGGTGCAACACCGCCTCGGTGATCTCCACCACTTTGGCTACAAAAGCATCGGATTGGGGGTCATCCCAGGGGCGCAAATGTTCATCCCCGCCGCCCGGTTTGAGCAGCCAGCGTTCGCTGCGGATCAGGTCCAGAATGTCTCCCAGCAACAACAAATCGAACGCCTCAAGCGGACGATATACGCCATCGGCGCGCCAGGAGGCGCGGTAGGCCAGCCCGCGCAGCCATTCGGCGAACACCTGAAATGCATCCGGCGAGATCGAACTGCCGGAGGTGCCATCTTTGAGATGCAAATCACTGACAATGACCAGCATGACATACCCTCGCGCCTGTTGAAATCATCACGCCCCCATTGTACTTCATATCCCCGAAAAGAAAACAGGCAGGCGCTTGCCTGCCTGTGTGGGCGGTATTGGACTCGAACCAACGACCTTTGCGATGTCAACGCAACGCTCTAACCAACTGAGCTAACCGCCCGAAGCATATATATTATACCCACCTGCTACGAGAATGGCAAGATTCACCTGCTGCGATGAGGGCTTTTCAATAATCAGACATTTGTAGGGCAACTGCTCGCCGTTGGGTTGGCGAGGGCAATGCCCTCGCCAACCCCAGCACACTTTTCGCAGATGAGCCCACGGTGTATGCATCTTCCGGCGGCATGGCGATGATCGGCTGTTAGACTTTTGAAAAGCCCTGGCTGCGATAGCCCAGCAGGCGGAGGCCGTTGAGCACGACCAGCACGGTGCTGCCTTCGTGTCCCAACACGCCAAAAGGCAGAGGCAAGCGCACGCCGAAAGCCAGCGCTACCAGCAGCACAATGACCGCCAGCGAGAAAACCAGGTTTTGCCACACCACGCGACGCGCGGCACGCGCCAGGCCGATGGCAAAGGGTAGTTTCTCCAAATCGTCGGCCATCAACACCACGTCGGCGGTCTCCAGGGCCACGTCCGTGCCCGCGCCGCCCATGGCGATGCCCACGTCGGCGGTCGCCAGCGCCGGGGCATCGTTCACCCCGTCGCCGACCATGGCTGTAGGGCCGTACTTTGCCCGCAAGCTGCGCAGCAGGGCGACTTTGTCCTGCGGCAGCAGACCGGCATGGAACTCATCCACCCCCGCCTGAGCCGCGATGGCCGCCGCCACGCGCTCGTTATCACCGGTCAGCATGATCACCCGCTGCACTCCGGCATCCTTCAGACGCTGCACCACCGCCGCCGCATCCGGGCGCAGGGCATCCGCCACGCCGATCACCGCCAGCCAGTCTGCATCCTCTACGCGGTACGCCAACATGGCCGTCACGCCGCGCCCTTCCAGCTCGCGCAACAGCGAGCGGACGTTCTCCGGCAGCGGCACGCCGCGACGGGCAAACATGCGCGCGTTGCCAATCCACAATTTCATTCCTTCCACACGCCCTTCCACCCCCAGGCCGGGGAAGGCCTGGAAGTCGGTGGCCTCCGGCAGGGAGAGACCCCGCTCGTGCGCCGCCCCCACGATGGCCTGCGCCAGGGGATGCTCGGAGCGCGCCTCTACCGCGGCGATCAGCCGCAACGCATCCACCTCATCCCACACCCCCAGCGGAATGAACGTCTGAAGGCGCGGTTTTCCGACTGTGAGCGTGCCCGTTTTGTCGAAAGCCACAGCGCGAATGGCTGCCGTCTTCTCCAGATGCAGGCCGCCCTTGAACAACACGCCGTGACGGGCTGCGTTGGCAATCGCGGAGAGGATGCTGGCCGGGGTGGAGATCACCAACGCGCAGGGCGAAGCCACCACCAGCCATGTCATGGCGCGGTAGAACGACGGTTGAAACTCGTGTCCCAACAGCAGCACCGGCACCAGGGTAAGCAGCACCGCGCCCAGCAAGACCAGCACCGCGTACACCTGCTCGAAATCGTCCAACATGCGCTGGGTGTTGGCTTTGGCGGCCTGCGCTTCTTCCACCATCTGCACGATGCGCGCCAGGGTGGTATCCTGCGCCCGATGCGTGGTTTCGATCTCCAGCGAGCCGTTCCCATTCACCGTACCGGCAAAGACCGGGTCGCCAACACCTTTGGCAACCGGCATGGACTCGCCGGTGATGGTGGCCTGGTCCACCTGCGAATTTCCATCCACTACCACGCCGTCAATCGGGATGCGTTCACCAGGGCGCACCAGCACCCGGTCGCCCACCACCAGTTCTTCCACCGGCAGGGTGACCACCTCACCATCCCGTCGCACAGTGGCCGTCTTCGGACGCAGATCAAGCAAGGCTTCGATAGCCCGCCGGCTGCGCCCCATTGCGTACGTCTGCAGCGTGTTGGATAACGAGAAGAGGAAAAGCAACGCCGCGCCCTCTGCCGGCTGCCCGATGAACGCCGCCCCTACCGCGGCCAGGATCATCAGCAAATTGACATCCAGCTTGCGTTCGCGCAGCAACTCCAGGCCATCCAAAAGGCCATAATACCCGCCGGCAGCGTAGGCCACCAGATAAAGCGCCGCGCCGCCAACCCCAGGCAGCCCCAGTTGCTCGCCGAGCCAGGCCGCCAGACCGGCCAGCAAAGTGATCACGGTAAACAGCACTTCCAGCTGCGCCCGTCCCAGGCGCGGCCTGGGCGCCGGGGTTGCCTTTACATGGCGCGGGTGAGAGACGCTGGCGCCACCCACTCCCGGCAAGGCGACTTCCATCTGCCCGTGAGAGAAACGCACCTGCGCCTCCGCCGGCAAAGCCGCCATCTGCCGATAGTGTTGCAACAACGCGTCGCCCATCTCGGCGGCACACTGCGCACACGTGGCTTCACTCTTCTGGCGGCACTGCGTCACGCGCGCCCAGGCGCGCTCACCGGCGCGGCGCACCAACAGGCGCGCCTGCTCCTCACTGAGCAGACGCGGGTCGAATTCCAGACGAAGCCGACCGCTTTCGATATCGAACTCCGCGCCGCTCACGCCCGCATAGCCGCGTAACGTGTCACTGAGCACCGTGGTGCAGCGCACCTCATGCGATGGCATCTGGGTTGTCATCTTTGCTTCGGCGGTCGTCATGCATCCCTCCCCAAGCGTGTTGATGATTGACATTGTGGGCACAAGCCGTAGTACAGCACGCGCGCGCCTAACAAACGATACCCCGAACTGGAAGAGACCTCGCGCTCCAGCGCGGAGATGTGCTCGCTGGGCAAATCCACCACCCGATGGCAGGAAACGCAGGCCAGGTTGACGTGCGGCTGCGTATCCGCATCGTAGTGCACGCGACCATCGCCCGCGCTGCCCAGCGCATACACCATGCCAAGATTGACCAGCGTCTCCAGCGTGTTGTACACCGTCGCCAGGCTGAGCGAGGGGTAGTCGGGTTTCAATTGCTCATAGATTTCCTGAGCAGTGGGGTGAGTATCCGTCCCCGCCAGCAGGCGACAGATGGCGCGCCGCTGCGGCGTCAGGCGGTAACCGGCAGACTGCAAGGCTGAAATCAGTTCCTCTGTTGTAGCCATAATTTAGAATTACTCCTAACTAGGAATAATTCTAAATAACATCCGGCAAAATGTCAAGGGAAACAAAAAAGAGACGGTTTATCCCCCGCTCCCCGGAACGACCTGCACGTCAATAAAAATCGGATCCCCAAACGGCTGCCCCTGGGGATCGAAAGCCTGCCATGCGCTGCGGTAAAAGCCTGCCTCTGCCGGGGCAGTGAACACAATGCGGATCACCGCCGAGGTGCCGCTCAACGCCGGGTACAACGCCTGCGGAGAAGTCGCACCCATATCCGGCCCGGCGATCAAACGCAAGGTATAACCCGCCTGCCAGTTGCAGCTACCGCTGTTCTCCACCCGCCAGCGCTTGTCCAGCCGCGCGCCAGGGGCCACCACGCTGCCATCCGGGATGGTCACATCTTCCAGGTAACGCAGTCCGTTGACGCACCCCGGCGTGGGAGTAGGCAGGCTCTCGGCTGTCAGGCGCGCCACCTCGGTGGCCTGCAAAGCCAGCAGGGCCGGGTCCTGGGTGGGCAGTTGAAACAGCGTTGGGGTGGGAGGCGGCGCGAGTTCCTCGGCGCCACAGGCGGTCAGGAACAGTGCAAACAGTAGCCCCGCCAGCCCGCGCCGCCAGCGCATCAACCTACTCTTCCGGGATTTCCTCATCATCCACCGGCCCAAACGGCAGCATCCCCTCTTCCATGGCCGCAGCGCGGATTTGCGCCTCGATCTCGGCCATCAGGTCGGGATTCTGGCGCAGGAATTCCTTGGCATTCTCGCGCCCCTGTGCCAGCCGCAGGTCGCCGTAGGAGTAGAACGAGCCGCGTTTGGTGATGATTTCCATTTCGGTGCCCAGGTCAAGAATGTCGCCGACCTTGGAGATGCCTTCGTTGTACATGATATCGAATTCCGCCACCTGGAAAGGCGGCGCCACCTTGTTCTTGACCACGCGCACACGAGTGCGGTTGCCGATCACCTCAGAGCCGACTTTGATGGTCTGAATGCGGCGCACGTCCAGGCGCACCGAGGCGTAGAATTTGAGCGCCTGTCCGCCGGTGGTGGTCTCCGGGTTGCCGAACATCACACCGATCTTCTGGCGCAGCTGGTTGGTGAAGATCACCGCCGTGTTGGTCTGCTTGATGGCCCCGGAGAGTTTGCGCAAGGCCTGGGACATCAACCGCGCCATCAGGCCCATGTGCGCGTCCCCCATATCGCCCTCGATTTCGGCGCGCGGCACGAGCGCGGCCACCGAGTCCACCACCACCACATCCACCGCGCCGGAGCGCACCAGCGTTTCGACAATCTCCAACGCCTGCTCGCCTGTATCGGGCTGCGAGACGAGCAGGTTATCCACGTCCACGCCGCAGGCGGCGGCGTAGCGCGGGTCAAGGGCGTGTTCCATATCCACAAACGCGGCAACGCCGCCGAGACGCTGCGCCTCAGCGACGATGTGCTGGCAAATGGTGGTTTTACCGGAGGACTCCGGGCCGTAGATTTCGGTCACCCGGCCGCGGGGGATCCCTCCCACCCCCAACGCCAGGTCAAGCGAAAGCGAACCGGTGGGAATCACGTCCACATTGAGGTGATGCGCCTCGCCCAGACGCATGATCGTCCCCTCTCCATAGCGTTTTTGCAACTCGCTCAGCGCCTTCTCTAGCGCCGCCTGGCGACCTTTATCAATGTCCTTTGCCATTTCCACAACTCCTTCTCAACTTACCAGTCTTTGTACGTTGCCTGCGGGTCCGGTGTATCCAGACGCTCGATCTGCCAGCGCGAGGCGGCGGAGACATCGGCCGGCAACGCCTTGCGGTCAAAGAAAGCATACTGTTCGATCTCGCTGTCCGAGCGCCCGTTCAATTCGAACTGCCGGGAAAGGAAGACCACCACATGATTTATTTTACCCAACTCGCGGTGCGAATAGACGCCGAACAGCGTCAGATCATGCAACGAGGCGCCCACTTCTTCCAGCGCTTCGCGCCGCGCCGCAGCGGCCAGCGTCTCGCCGGGTTCTACCAGACCGCCGGGGAGGAACCACTGATCCTGATATACATGCCGCACCAGCAACACTTTCCCGTCCCGCACCATCAGCAGGCGGACCCCCAGCGACATCGGTTTGACCAGCAGCCAGACCAGACGCATCCACGAGTAAAGGTACTTGCGAAAGAAATTCATCATCGAGTTTAGCACAAACGTTCTAGTTGTCAAGAGGCGAGAAAGATGCGCCGGGCAACGGCGGCGGCTGCAAGCTGAATCCCTGACGGCCGCGGAAGGAAACGTAAGTGACCCGTCCCGGCGCAATCTCGAACTCCTGGGTGTATTCTTTGCTGGCGTAGATGGTGGTGATCTCGTACCTGCCGGCGGGGAGATCGCCGATCACCAGATTCTCCCGGAAGTACGGGTCGGGGTTCACCGCCCCGCCCGCGCCGTACGTGATGCCCTGCCAGCGCTGGCCGGTGAGGATGGAAGTAATCGTCAAGGTGTGGCGCGGCAGCAACTCGCCCGCGGTGGACATCACACGCGCGGCCAGCACACCCCAGCCTTCCGGCGGCGCCATCCACAATTCCGGGTTAAGCGTGTGGAAAAAGCCGACCTCGCCCCAGCGGATTTCCATATGCAGGTGGGGGCCGGTGACGAAACCGGTATCACCCACCCTGCCAATCTCTTCACCCAGCTCCACCCACTGGCCGCGCGGCACGGTGATCTCGCTCATGTGGGCATACACGCTGAACAGTCGCCGGCCCTGGAAGCCGAACTCGTGCTGGATCACCACCGCCAGCCCGTAAGGGTCGGTGGTATCTCCGGGAACACCGCGATACAGCCCCCAGCCGGCCCAGATCACCCGGCCGGCCTGCGCGGCAATCACCGGCGTGCCCGGCGGAGCGGGGATATCCACGCCGGTGTGCACCTGATCGCCGAAAAACACCCCTCCATAGCGGTAATTGGCCAGCGGCCAGTTGACCTCGTCGGCAGCGATCGGGCGGGCGAAGTAGAAATGCTCGACCGGCGAAGGTTCCCAGGGCACAGGGTAGAGAGGAGGTCGCCAGGCCGAAACCGGCGGCGGCACTTCCTCGGGAAAGACGAACTGCAACGGCGGCAACTCAGTCGGCGTGGGGTGTTCGGCCTG
>RFKO01000103.1 GCA_003694235.1 Anaerolineae bacterium | reverse complement strand
CGCCAGCGCCCGCGGCTGCGCCTCATCCCCCCACAGATGATACACCGGCTCCCAGCCAAAGCGCGCCTTGACCTGCCCCCATTGCCAGGTTTGCAGCAAGTGCGGCTCTGGAAAGGAAGCCACAAGGCGGTTCCAGCCTTGCTCACTGCTCACTTGTTCACCACTCACTTCAACACCCGCACATCCCCCTGACGCACGGTCACGCCGATAGCATCCAGATGCTCCAGCAGATCAAGCACATACCGACGCGTCGTCTGAAAGCGATCGCGCGCCTGCGCCACGGTAAGACCGCCTTGCTGTTGAATCATCTCCTTCACCTGCGCAACCATGCGATGGTAATCTTCCAAGCGAAAGGCGACCTCTTCCGAAACAGGCATCAGTATTTCTCGATCGAGCAAAGCATTGTAAATTTCTTCTCCTACCGCGGCGATCGTTTCTTTGATGGTCGGGGGGCTGTAGGGCGAAGCAGCAAACCGCTCCAGCAAAGCATCAACCAGCTCTGCCTGCTTTCCCTGCCAGGAAGGCTGAAAATCCGGCCGGGCGAGAGCCGGGATGGGCGATATCCCGGGGAGATTGGCGCGCAGCGCTTTTTCCACCAGTTCACCTCGCTCGACCAGCGCATCAATCATGGCGTTGAACACCGCCGCATCCAGGTTCAGGCGGCTTTTCAGTTCCTCACGCGACATGCCCGGACGGAAAGGTAACGCCGCGTGGTAATCCTCCACCAGCTGCACGGCGCGCTTCAAAAGTTGTTCCCAATAACCGCGGGCGGTCAGCAGCGCTTTAGGGGCAGCGGGATGCGCGCCCCGTAACAAAATCAGATCGCCCCGCGCAACCAGCCTCTCGATAGCCTCGTTCAACACTGCCGCCTCCAGACTGGCGGCATCGGCCAGCGCAGGGTAGAGCAACACACCCTTGCCGGCCATCACTTCGAGCACGACATCGTCGGGCGAGCCTTGCGCCAGGGCGTGCAGCCGGTTGAGGACGTGTTGAGCAAAGCGCTTGTGCCGTCGCGCCGGATGGGGGTCGATCACCATCCCGCCGCCGATCGTTTCCGGCGGGGAGGGGCGTCGCAAAATAAAACGGTCGCCGCGCACGGCAACAACCGGACGCGGCAATTCCAGTTGCAGCCAGCCGCTCTCCCCCGGCTGCAACGTCTCGCTCCCCAACAGACGCACGCGCGCCATCACCTCGGCAGCGCCGATGAAGAACTTCATTTCCTGATCATGCCGCAACGGTTGAGAAGCCTCCGGCAAGAGGCGAAAACGCACGTCCAGGCGGCGCGTCGGCTGATAGGCCCCCGGATGGGTCACCACATCGCCGCGCTCGATCTGCGCCGCATCCACACCGGAGATGTTAATGGCCGTCCGGCTGCCCGGCACGGCCATCTGCTCTTTGCGCTTGTGCGTCTGCAGACCGCGCACCCGTCCGCGGTGCCCGGCAGGCAACACGACCAGTTCGTCCCCTACCGAAAGATGCCCATCCGTGAGCGTGCCGGTGACCACTGTGCCAAATCCGGCCACCGTAAAAACGCGATCCACCGAAAGGCGTGGACGTCCCAGATCGGGCCGCGGCGGCTTCTCGGCCAGGGCGCGCTCCAGCGCGGCGACCAGTTCAGGTATCCCCTCACCGGTGCGCGCCGAAACACGCACCAGCGGCGCGTCGGCCAGCACCGTTCCCTGCAGAGTCTCGCGCACCTCGCCTTCCACCAGATCAAGCCACTCCGGATCGTCGATCAAATCCACCTTGGTGAGCGCCACAACGCCACCGTTGATCTGCAACAAATCAAGAATAGCGAGGTGCTCCCGCGTTTGTGGCATCACCCCTTCATCGGCGGCCACTACGAAGAGGGCGGCGTCAATCGCCCCGACGCCGGCGAGCATGTTCTCGATAAAATCGCGATGCCCCGGCACATCCACAATCCCGACCTCTTCGCCGCCCGGCAGGGTCAACCAGGCAAAGCCGAGCACGATCGTCAGGCCGCGCTCCTGTTCTTCGCGCAATCTATCGGGATGTGTGCCGGTAAGCGCTTCAATCAGCGCCGATTTGCCATGATCAACATGACCGGCCGTTCCAATGACCCGCATAAAGCCTCACCGCAGATGTTTCTTCAACCGTTCGTAATCCGCTGCCCAATCGCGAAAAGCCACCAGAATCGCCTGCAAGCGCTGATTGTTCGCATCGCTGTACTCTTCAAGGTAATCCTGTACAGCCTGGAGACCGTCCTCCAGCAAAGTGAGGCTCTCGGTCAAACGCTCGATGCGGCGGTTGAGCTCGCTCTGTTGTTCATCGTGCGAAAGCATGTAATTCGTCCAGCGTTTCTGGTCATCCGCCTTGAAAGCGTTCCACTCCTGCCGGAAGCGCTCCTCGGCCAGGCGCTGGATCTCGGTCAACTCGTTGATGCGGCGTTCAACCTGGTTTGCAACCTCCTCCGCCTTCTCCTGAGTGCGCCGCACTTCCAGATGTGTCTGCTGGATTTCCTGCAAATAGCGTTCCACCTCGGTGGCCTGCGTTTCTACCATCTCGAAACGCCGTTCCCAATTGGCCCAGGTCTTCTCGCGCTCCACCTCGGCAGCATTAACACGATTGACGAAAGAGGTCTGCGCCTCGCTCAATTCCCGTTCCAGCGAAGCCAGCTCTTTCAGGCGACCCTCCAGGCGACGTAAATCGGTCTGCAAGACATCGATCTCACCGCGAAACTCATCGGATCGCTTGCGCAACGCCGCCACCTCACCCTGCACATCTGCCACACGCTGAGTATCCTGACGGCGGCCGTCTTCGAGCAGACGGTAAAGGCGCGTTTGATCCTCGACTTGCAGGCGCAATTCATCCAACGACTGCGCGAGCGCATTCAATTGATTAATCAACCGCTGCTCTTCCATCTCACGCCCTTCCAGGCGCTCCTGCACAGCCGGTAGAACGGACAGCGCCTTCTGCTGCTGCTCAACCGTGGTGGCCAGCCCGGAAGTCTCCGCCCGAATCAAGGCACGCACATCTTCCTCGCGTTGGGTGGCGCGGCGCGCCTCCTCCACTTTCCACTGT
>RFKO01000016.1 GCA_003694235.1 Anaerolineae bacterium | reverse complement strand
TATTATAATTGCGCCAAACGGCATGATAAAACAGGAGAGCGAGCCATGGATTTTGCCCTAACCGAAGAGCACCGCATGGTGCAGAAGATGGTGCGCGACTTCGCCCAAAAGGAAGTCGCGCCGATTATCAAAGAGTCCGACCGCAAGCAGCAGATGGCAGATTTTATCCTGCCGCGCATGGGTGAACTGGGGATATTGGGGATTTGTATCCCGGTGAAATATGGCGGTCAGGGTATGGATTATATCTCACTGGGGCTGGCATGCGAGGAACTGGAGGCGGTGGATACCACTTTGCGCGTGGTGATGTCGGTACACACCGGTTTATGCAGCATGACCCTGCTGCAGTGGGGCACGGAGGAGCAGAAGCAGAAATACCTCGTCCCGCTGGCGCGCGGTGAGAAGATCGGGGCGGGTGCGTTCACCGAGCCCGGCGCCGGTTCGGACTTTGCCAACATCCAGGCGACTGGGCGGCGAGAGGGGGATGTTTTCGTACTCAATGGCGAAAAAATGTGGATTTCGCTGGCCACCAAAGCGGATTACGCCATGGTGACGGTGCGCACTTTGCACGATACGGAGAAGCCCTCTCAAGGTCTGACCACTTTTCTGGTGGACTTGCACAGCCCGGGGGTGAGCGTTGGCGATATTCACGGCAAGCTGGGCGTGCGCGCCGGCTCCACGGGCTGGATCAGTTTTCAGGATGTGCGCGTGCCCGTAGAGAACATGATTGGGCAAGAGGGAGAAGGATTCAAGGTCACGATGTCAGCCTTTGATAACGGCCGCTACACGGTGGCCGCAGGGGCAACCGGGCTGATCCGCGCCTCGTTGGAAGCCAGCGTGGCTTATGCCAACGAACGGCGTACTTTCGGAAAGACAATTGGCGAGCATCAGCTCATTCAGGCCAAGATCGCCCGGATGGCGCTGGACTATGAAGCCGCACGTCTGCTCTATCTGCAATCGGGGTGGTTGAAGAATCAGGGTATCCGCAACACGCGCCAGACCTCGGCGGCCAAGTGGTTTGCCACCGAACGTTCGTTTGCCGCCGCGAACGAGGCTATTCAAATCCACGGAGCTTATGGCTTCAGTGATGAGTACGATGTGGAACGGTACATGCGTAACGCTCGTGGTGCGGTGATATACGAAGGCAGCAATGAGATTCAGCAATTGATCCAGGCCAGCTACGCGCTGGGCAAGCGCAAGGATAAGCCTTTGCGCCGCGAGATGCCGGCCTACAACGAAGAAGAATGGCTTGCAGAAGCCTGAGAGTGTAATTACATAGTAGGAGGTGAATGTTGAAGATCGTAGTTTGTGTCAAGCAGGTGCCCGATACCGCTGCCCAGGTGGTGGTGGAAAACGGGCAGGTTTCCTGGGGGGATGCGCCCCTGGTGATCAACCCCTGGGACGAATTTGCCGTGGAGGCTGCCCTGCAAATGGCCCAGGAGCATGGCGGTACGGTGACGGCGCTCTCTCTGGGTAAGGAGGGCGAGACGGAAGCGTTGAAGCATGCGCTGGCGATGGGCTGCAAGGAAGCTGTTCTGGTTTCCGACCCGGCCCTGGCCTCCCTGGATAATGTGGCAGCGGCGCGGGTGTTGGCTGCTGCCATCCAGAACATCGGCGATGTGGATGTAGTCTTCTTCGGTCGTCAGGCAGTTGATAGCGATACCGGCATGTTGCCCGCCCAGGTTGCTCGAGTTTTGGGATGGCCTGCGCTGACCCAGTCGGCCTCGGTTACGGTTTTGGATGACGGCGGGGTGCAGGTCGAGCGCGATCTGGGCGAGGGTCGCCAGCAGGTAACCGCACCGCTACCTGCGGTGATCAGCGTGACCAAAGATATCGGCGAGCCGCGTTATCCCTCTTTCATGGGGATTCGCAAGGCAGCACGCGCCCAGATCCCCGTTTGGGGACTGGCAGAGCTGGGGCTGGAAGCGCCGGCTGTGGTGGTCTCCTGGCCCGAATTGATGAACCCGCCCAAGCGGGAGGTGACCACCGAGATGATCGAGGGCGATTCCCCGCAAGAGATTGCCGAGAAATTGGCCGACAAACTCCTGGCAGAGAAGGTGCTGTGATGGCGAAAAACATCTGGGTTTACATTGATCATTTCAAAGGACAGGCCGTCCCGGCTTCCTGGGAGGCAGTTGGTGTGGCGCGCACATTGGCCGCCGAATTGGGTGGCGGTGTGACCGCGGTGGTCTTTGGTGATGGTGTGGAATCGCTGGCTCGACAGGCCATTCAGTTTGGGGCGGATGACGCTGTTCTGGCGGAAGACGCCTCGCTGGCGGATTATCGCGCCGAGCCGTATGCGGCGTTGTTGACCAGCCTGGCACAGGAACACAGCCCGCAGGTGGTGCTCTTCCCGACCACTGCTCGATGCCGGGATCTGGCCGCGGTTGCTGCGGTGGATTTGAACACCGGCGTGCTGGTGGATGTGACCGCTTTGGAAGTTGCGGGCGGTAAAATCGTGGCCACGCGCCCGATTTATGCCGGAAAACTGCTGGCCAAGGTGACCTGTGCGGCCGAGCCGGTGCTGATCACCCTGCGCGGGCGCGCCTTCCCCAAGCCGGAAGCGGATGAAGCCCGCAGCGGGGATATTGTCCGCGTAGAGCCGGTGCTGGGCGAGGATGAGATTGCCGTCAAAGTAACCGGTTATAGCGAAGGCGAAGGTGGCGTCAGTTTGACCGATGCTGCTGTGATCGTCTCGGGCGGGCGCGGCGTGTCTAATAACCCCAACTTGCAGCCCCCTGACGGTTTGAGTGAGGAAGAGCAAGAAATCTGGCGGGCGCAGCAGGGCTTCAAACTGGTGGGAGAACTGGCGGCCATACTGGGCGGCGCTGTTGGCGCCAGCCGCGCGGCTGTAGATGCCGGTTACATTCCCTACGCCCACCAGGTTGGGCAGACAGGCAAGGTGGTTTCCCCGGATCTCTATATTGCCTGTGGTATCTCCGGAGCGATTCAACATCTGGCCGGTATGCGCACCAGCAAGGTGATTGTGGCCATCAACAAAGACCCCGAAGCGCCGATTTTCAAACTGGCCCGCTTTGGGGTAGTTGGTGATTTGTTTGATATCCTGCCTCCTCTGACCGAGGCTCTGAAAGAGCGTTTAGGCAAATAAACCTGAAAGCAGATCAGGAGCCGGGTGGTCGCCCGGCTCTTGATTTTTCGTGATAGATCACGCTCCCGCGCACGAAGGGCGGTCAGGTGAAACTGCCAAAGACCAGCGCCACCGGCTTTTGCCCGCGGAATTGCGAGAGCGTGACGGTGTGCTGGCCGGTCACGTCTGGGAATCAACCATCGGCTTGATGCAACAGAATCAGATTGCCGCAGGTGTCATCAAACACGGCCTGCATGCCCCAGGGTGTGCGGGTGGGCGGTTGCACGAAGGTCACGCCGGCCTGCACC
>RFKO01000102.1 GCA_003694235.1 Anaerolineae bacterium | reverse complement strand
TGGCGGCAGGCGGTTCTCAGCGTCGCAGGCGATCGTGCAGGCGGTGCAGCCCACGCATTTGCGCAGGTCAATCACCATCACCCAGCGGCGCTGATCCACGGGTTTCGCCAGCGCGCGGTTGAGATCCTCTCTCATCCGCTCCAATGCGCTGACTTTGGTGAGTGTATCAGGCATAGCAATTCTCCTTTCTTCCACGAATTATCCCAACCGGCCGTTAACCGGCTCAATTCCGCCGTAAGTGTATCCCCAGGTGATTTTTTTCTCTATCGGGAAAATCTCGATACGTTACGGGAAATTGTGCGGTTTTTCCCTGCATCCTGTAAGGAAAAACCTGACACAGAAAGGCTGCTATAATACCAACGCGCTTTGCCAAAGCGAGGAAAAATGACCATTCCCCTGAAAACCGGCAGCCGCGTGGGCATCATTGGCGGTGGGCCGGCGGGCAGTTTCGCCGCCCTACACCTGCTCCACCTGGCACGCCAGCGCGGGCTGAAACTGAGGGTGCAGATCTACGAGCCGCGGGACTTCTCCCGCCCCGGCCCGGCGGGATGTAATCGTTGCGCGGGCGTGCTCTCCTCGCGGCTGGTGCGCGGCCTGGAGACGCTGGGGATCTCCATTCCCTCCGAAGTTATTCAAACGGCGATCCACGCTTACGCCATCCACCTGGACGGCGAGATGATCACACTGCATCAACCCGACGAAAGCCGGAAAATCCTCAGTATCTATCGCGGCGGCGGGCCGGCGCATGGCAGCGGCGATCTCCCCCCCAGCTTTGACGCATTCCTGCTGAGACAGGCCTGCGCCCGTGGCGCACAACACATCCCACACCGCGTCCACCGTGTGCGCCTGCAAAACGGACTTCCCGTCCTCTACACTCGCGAGGCCCAAACACCGGTTGACTTCCTGGTCGTGGCAACCGGCATCAACAGCCGCCCCCCTCTGGAGGCATCGTTCGGCTATCGCCCGCCGCCGTGCGAACAAATGATGCAAGACGAGGTATCCCTGCCGGCAAACTGGGCCTCCGGTGAGGTGCACGCCTGGTTCCCTCCGCCGGCGTGGTTGACCTTCGGCGCTCTGATCCCCAAAGGGCGCTACCTGAACGTTTCCCTGCTGGGGAAGCATATCCCGCGCGGAGGTATCCGGGACTTCCTGGATCGTATCAACCTGCCCGGCATTGATGGCAGAGAGCGATTGTGCGGTTGCCAGCCCCGCATCGCCACAGGGCCGGCAAAGGGCTACTACGGCGACCGCTGGGTGGTGGTAGGCGACGCCGCGTTCAGCCGCCTGTACAAGGATGGGATCGGGGCCGCGTTCTATGGGGCACGGGTGGCTATGCGCACAGCAATCGAACAGGGTATCCATCGCCAGGCCTTCCACCGCTTCTATCGCCCGCACTGCCGGCAGGTGATCCGCGACAACCGCTACGGCCGCGCCCTGTACGCCCTCTGGCATCTGACGCTGCGCATTCGCCCCCTGCGCCAGGCCTGGCTGCGCGCCGTGCTGGCCGAACGGCGGCTGCCGCCTCAACGCCGCATTCACGAGCGCGTGCTCTGGGGTATGCTCACCGGCGATGAGTCCTACCGCTCCCTGCTCCTCCAGGCGCTCTCTCCTTCCGCGGTTTTTCCTGTCCTGAAGCAATTCATCACCCAGAAAAGAGGCATACCATGACAGGCGGTTTGCAAACCAATGGCAAAGTCGTGATCATCGGCGGAGGCCCGGCCGGGACAGCCTGCGCACTGGCCCTGCAACGCAAAGCCGCCGCGTTGGGGCGTCCGCTCAAAATCACGGTGGTGGAGGGCAAACAATTCCAGAACGAGCAACACTACAACCAATGCGCTGGCGTCCTCTCCCCCCCACTGCCCGAACTGCTGGAGCAGGAACTGGGCGTGCCATTCCCCTATCATCTCAGTCGCGGCGAAATCACCGATTATGTGCTCCACGCCGGTGGAGGGACTATTTTGCTGCGCGGCGAAGGCGAACCGTCCACCGCCCTGCGCCGGGTGCAATTCGACGCCTACATGCTGGAACAGACACGCCAGCGCGGGATTGAAGTGCTCCCCGCTCGCGCGATGGAGATCGAATTCCATGCCGACGGCGTACTGATCTACACCGAAAACCGCTCGCTGCGCGCCGATGTGGTTGTGGGCGCCTTCGGGCTGGATGAGGGCACTGCCGCCCTGTTTCAACGGCGAAGCAATTACCGACCGCCGCGCGCCCTGCACTCCATCGTCACCAAGTACCACCCTGGCGAGGCCGCCATGGCCGCTTTCGGCAACCGCATTCACGCCTTCCTCCCTCACCACCCCCACATCGAGTTCGGGGCGGTCACGCCAAAAGGCAACCACCTGACCATCAACATCGCCGGGGCAAATGTCGACTCCGACCTGATGGCCTACTTTCTCCAGCGTCCGGATGTGCGTGCCGTCCTCCCCCCTGCCCCTCCCGATCAAAACGAACAGTGGCATTTCTTCCGCGGGCGTTTTCCGTACACGCAGGCCGGGCACTTTTACGGCGATCGCTACGTGATGATCGGCGATGCGGCCGGGCTGGTGCGCACCTTCAAGGGCAAAGGGGTGACTTCGGCTGTATTGACCGGCATCCGCGCTGCCGAGACCATCTTACAGCACGGCATCTCCCGTCAGGCTTTCCACGCCCACTACCGCGCCGCCAATCAGGACATCCTGCGCGATATGCCGTACGGCCATTTGATTCGCTTTTTCACCATCTACATGGGGAAGCCGTGGCTCTGGAAGGTGATCTTGCAAGCCGCAGAGAAAAACGAAGCGCTGCAACGGGCGCTGTACAACGCCGTCTCCGCGCATGCGCCCTACCGGGAAGTCCTGCGTCACACTTTGAAGCCGGCGGTTATGCTGGCGCTCGCGCAACAGTTCATCCAGCGCGAACGCGGTTTGCATCGCTGAACGCGCCAGGGACAAACGCCGCGCCGGTAAGAGGGAACTTATCTTACCGCCCCAGGGAACGGAGGTAGGCAACAATGGCAAAAAGATCCGCGTCGGAAAGCAGCGTATTCCCTCCGTAAGGGGGCATCTCCAGGCCGGTGGTATTTTGGGGGTCGTCTATCGGCCGCCCGGCCTTGATAAACGACACAATGGTCGCATCGCTGTTTTGCTCCAGCATCTCGCTGCCTACCAGGTTTTTGCCCAGACCGGGGATGCCGGTCGCATCGGGGCCATGACAGGGCGAACAGGTACGCGTGTATAAATCCCTGCCGCGCGCAACAGGATCGGGCGTGGCCGCAGGAGCCTGATCAACAGTCGGGGCACAGGCCACGGCCAGCAGCATGACAAACAGCAAAACATGGATTCCACGAACGACTCTCATAACCATCACGCCTGTGAAATGAAATCCAGCAGAGCGCCCATGACAGGCACATAAACGCCGTCCGGAGCCCCCTGGCGGACTTTTTCCGCCAGCGCCGGCAGCCAGCGCCGCAAATGCCGGTTCAGGAAGTTTTCACACTCTTCCTGCATGGCGCCGGCCTGCTCCATATTGGAACGTTCCTGTGCATCGGCTTCCTGCTCAAATAGCCAGGAAAGAAATTCCAGTTCCACAGCCAGATGATCGGGCAGTTCGTTCAATTCGCCCATCTTCAAGCCGTGCCGCGCGTAGAGGCGCTGCATCTGCACGGTGACCCAGCCACGCGCTTCGGCATCCGGCGCGACGTAAAAGGATTCGTAGGGCGGCGCAAGCGGTTTGACCACGAACAGCCGCATGTGCTCCTTACGCAGCGCTTCGGCTTGCTCCGGGGTCATCGCGGCCAGGGTAGCCAACACATTTTGCAGACCACCGGCGTAGGCCATGCCCTCCCACAAGGGGGTGTTTTCGAGCAGTTCTGCCGCGCCGCGGCGCAGCAACTCCAGCCGTTCATCGTCTGGATAGAGAAACAACCAGGCAAACAGGCGGTAGAGCGCCTGGCGCAGACGGGGGGAAACGAGTGTCATCGTGGTTGTGGTCATAGGCTTCAATCACAGGGATTGGGATTTGGGATTTGGGAACAGGGAACAGGGATCGGGCGGTCAGCACCCTCCATGTTCCCGGTTCCCTGCTCACTCTCACTGATCCCTGATCACTGATTACTCCTCCCTGCTCACCGCTCCCCGGCCTCCGGCAACACCTCGTACAGGATGGCCGCAATGAACACGGTCATCACGCCGATGATGAAGAGCGTGGGAGCGAACTCCACGCGCGGGTTGGCAAACGACTCGTTGACCGGGATACCCAGCGGCGCAGCCAGGAAAAAGTAAGCCACAGCCTGCACGATGAAACCGCCGATCACCATGCCCCAGGCCAGCACGCCGCGACGAGTCAGGTGACCGGTAAAAATCGGCGTCTGTTCTTCCTCATCTTCGTGATCTTCCACTTCCACAATGGGGAAGACCTTGATGAAGAGCGTGTAGAGCAGCGCGCCTAGCCCAAACAGGCCAATGATGATGGCGTATTCCACCCAGGTGGGGCGATAGAAGCCTTC
>RFKO01000101.1 GCA_003694235.1 Anaerolineae bacterium | reverse complement strand
CGTTTTGCATATCGCCAAATCGCTGTTCGACCGGTCAGGCATGTGCGCGGATTTTGCTGTTCATTGTGTCCGGAGCAGGAGAAAATGACACTGAAGAAATGCCCAACGGCAGCAAGGGTGGAAATTTTCTCAGCGATGGGGCCAGGCGCGGTATAATCTCTGACAGGCGGCAGGAGATCTGTCCCTTGAAGGGTGATCTCCTTGTCAGAAGCGTGGAACAGAGGAGAAGTCATGATTGCAAGTGAACGTAAAATCCGAGTTCTGATTGCAAAGCCCGGCCTGGATGGGCATGACCGCGGCGCTAAAGTGGTGGCGCGCGCTTTGCGTGATGCGGGCATGGAAGTGATCTACACCGGTCTGCGTCAGACGCCGGAGATGATTGTTGAGGCTGCTTTGCAAGAGGATGTGGATGTGGTCGGTCTTTCCATCCTCTCCGGCGCGCATATGGCGTTGGCGCCGCGGGTGTTGGAATTGTTGCGCGCCAATGGCCTGGATCATGTGCGCGTTTTCGTGGGGGGGATTATCCCCGATGAGGACGTGGACGCCCTGCTGGCGGCCGGTGTGAGCGGTGTGTACGGTCCCGGCACGCTGACCGATCAGATCGTGGCGGATATCCGCAAGGCGGTGCTGGGCGAGGAAGTGGTGTGAGATGCTTTCTGCGGAAGAGGTGCTGGCCGGCAGCCGTTTAGCGCTGGCCCGGCTGTTGACCGCGGTCGAGAATGATACCCCCGAAGGGCGCGCCGTGCTCAATGCCTTGTTCCCCCATGCAGGCAAGGCGCACCTGATCGGCATCACCGGCGCGCCGGGGACAGGAAAATCCTCGTTGGTCAATCGGCTGGCGTATCACTATCGCCATCCACCGGATGGGCAGTCGCCGAAGACGGTGGCGGTGGTGGCCGTCGATCCATCCAGCCCCTTTTCAGGTGGCGCAGTGCTTGGGGATCGGGTGCGCATGCGCGATCTGGCCGGCGATCCGGGCGTGTTTATCCGCTCGATGGCCTCGCGCGGTTCGCTGGGGGGGCTGGCGCGCATGACATCGGGGGTGGTACAGGCTTTCGACGCTGCAGGTTATGAGATCATTTTGATTGAAACAGTGGGCGCGGGGCAGGCCGAGGTGGATATTGCCCGCCTGGCGCATACCACGCTGGTGGTGGAGGCGCCCGGCCTGGGCGACGATATTCAGGCGATTAAGGCAGGCATTTTGGAAATCGCCGATATTCTGGTCGTCAACAAGGCCGATCGGCCTGGTGTGGAAAACACCGAACGCGCGTTACAGAATATGCTCAATCTGGCGCACCCCTTGCCGCGCACGTATCGTCACCACGGCGTCATGGAAGATGTGCTGCCGGCTGTCACGGTGGAAGATGAGCAAGACATGTGGATACCCCCGATCTGCAGGACGGTGGCGACCAGAGGGGATGGCATTCCCGAACTGGCCGCTGAAATCGCGCGGCATCGCGCCCATCTGGAAGAGACGGGTAAGTGGGAACATCGCTGGCGGGCGCGCCTGCAAAACGAACTGGATGAGTTGCTTCAGGCCTCGCTGGTCAATCGCTGGCGGCGTAGCCTGCCGCCTGAGCGCTATGAGCAAGTGTTCGCCCGGCTTGTCGCCCGCGAGATTTCACCCCGTCAGGCGGTGGATGCTTTGCTGAACGGAGATGGCGGACGATGATTTCCGGCGAGGGCATCCGCCTGCGAGCAGTAGAAGAAGTTGATTTACCCTTGTTCGTCCGCTGGCTGAATGACCCGGAAGTGCGGCGCGGCATCACGGTGTACCGTCCTCTCTCTCTGGCGGCGGAACGACGTTGGTTTGAAGCGGCGTTGCAAAGGCCGCCGGATGAGCGCCCTTTCGTGATCGAGGTCTGCTCACAGGGGGAGTGGGTTGCGATTGGGAACATTGGTTTGCACAGGATTGACTGGCGTAATCGCTCCGCCGAAGTCGGCATCATGATCGGGGAGAAGGAATACTGGAATCAGGGCTATGGCCGCGCGGCCATGCGATTGATGTTATCCCATGCGTTCGATACCTTGAATTTACAGCGTGTCAGCCTGCAGGTGTATGCCAACAATCCGCGGGCGATACGTTCCTACGAAAAAAGCGGCTTTGTGCTCGAAGGGCGGCTGCGGCAGGCGCATTATCAGGATGGCGTGTACCATGACGTGCTGGTGATGAGCGTGCTGCGCCCGGAGTGGCAGGACAGGCATTTACACGGAGGCGAGTAATGCGAACGATGAAGCATCAGGACGACCGGGGGATTTATGGCGAGATCAAACTGTTTGCCGGAACGGCCTCCCTCGATCTGGCACAGAAGATTTCCCAATATCTTCAGGTGCCTCTCAGCCATCATGATGTAATTCACTTCCCCAACGACAATCTGTGGGTGCGCCTGCACAGCAGCGTGCGCGGTCAGGATGTGTATGTGATTCAAACCACCTCGCGGCCGGTGCATCGCAATCTGATGGAGTTGCTCATCACGCTGCAAACGTTGCGCCTGGACTCGGCGGGGCGCGTCACCGCGGTGGTCCCGTATCTCTGTTATGCCCGTTCGGACAAAAAAGACAAACCGCGCACGCCGATCACCGCCCGTCTGGTGGCCGATATGATCGAGATCGCCGGCGCCGACCGTTACATGACGCT
>RFKO01000100.1 GCA_003694235.1 Anaerolineae bacterium | reverse complement strand
GCGCTGGAGCAGGGGCAGAACTTCGCCATTCGCGAAGGCGGCCTGACGGTGGGCGCTGGCGTGGTCACCGAGATCATCGAGTAGGAAGATTATGGCTGGCAAAAAAGGCGTTCGTCAGATTGTCACCATGGCCTGCACCGAGTGCAAGGAGCGGAACTATCTGACGGAGAAGAACAGGCGCAACGACCCTGGCCGCATCGAGTTGAACAAGTATTGCCGTCGTTGTCGCAAACATACCTTGCATCGTGAGGTGAGATAGTGGTCTTTTTGGTCTGTTCGTCGGTTGGTCTGATTGGTCGAGTTTGCCTGACCGATCAGACCAATCAGACCGGACAGACCAACCGACCAATTTAGGCGAGTAGCTCAATTTGGCAGAGCAACGGTCTCCAAAACCGTAGGTTGCGGGTTCGAGTCCTGCCTCGCCTGCCTGATACCGAAACACGCCGTCCTCGCTGCGAGGCGGCGTTTTCGCCGCAAAAAGGAGATTTGTGTGGCCAAGAAGAAAAAGACAGCCCGCGGAAATGCTTTGGTGCGCTACTATCGCGAGACCGTCGGTGAGTTGCGCAAGGTGACCTGGCCTACCCGCCAGGAGGCCGTCAACCTGACGATCATCGTGTTGATCGTCACCTTTGGTATGAGCGCTTTTCTGGGTGTGCTGGATTACTTGTTCACGCGGCTTTTTGCGCTGATTTTTTAATCACACTCTCCGCATGGGCGGAGAAGGAAGATGATCATGCAAGAACAGGATCAGCAGGAGCGCGAACTGGAAACCCCCGAGGTTGAGGAGACGGCTGTCGAAAGCGAGCAGCCCGAAGCCGCTCAGGAAACGGCGGAATCTCCGACCGCGGAAGGCGCAGAGCCCGAGACGGTGGCGGACGAAGAGGAAGACGACGGCCGCCACTGGTATGTGGTGCATTGTTATTCGGGTTACGAAAACAAGGTGCATCACAACCTGTTGCAGCGCATTGAAACCATGGGGATGCAAGACCAGATCTTCGATGTGGTCGTCCCCACCGAGGAAGAGATCGAGGTCAAGGACGGCAAGCGCCGCACGGTGGAGCGCCGTGTGTTCCCAGGGTATATCCTGGTCAACATGCTTTTGACCGAGGAATCCTGGTATGTGGTGCGCAACACCCCCGGGGTGACCGGTTTTGTGGGCATGGGCAACACCCCCATCCCGCTGCGCCCCGAAGAAGTGGCGCACATCGTCAAACGGATGGAGGCCGAAGCGCCGCGCATCAAAGTGACCTTTCGCGTGGGTGAGAAAGTGCGCATTGTGGAAGGCCCGTTCAAAGATTTCCACGGCACGGTTTCCGAGATCGACATGGAGCGCGCCAAGGTGCGCGTGATGGTCAACTTCTTCGGGCGCGAGACACCTGTAGAACTGGACTTTTTGCAGGTGGAAAAGATATGAGCAACCCGGCTCTGGGCCGGGAGGAAACCCCTCGTGGGAGGATGATCTTCATCCGCTAAAACCACCAAGGAGAAAAGTATGGCCAAGAAACTGAAAGCAGTTGTACGTCTACAGATCGAAGCCGGCAAAGCCAACCCTGCGCCCCCGATCGGCCCGGCGCTGGCGGCGCACGGCGTCAACCTGATGCAGTTCTGCAAGGAATACAATGCCCGCACGCAGAACCGCATGGGTGAGATTATTCCGGCCGAGATCAGCATCTTTACCGATGGCTCGTTCAAGTTTGTGCTCAAAAGCCCGCCGGCTTCCGCTTTGCTGCGTAAGGCGGCCGGCATCGAGAAAGGCTCGGCAGTGCCCAATCGCGAAAAAGTGGGCAAGGTGACCCGTGCCCAAATCCGCGAGATCGCTGAGATCAAGATGAAGGACTTGAACGCAGTAGATATCGAAGGCGCGATGCGCCAGATTGAAGGCACAGCCCGTAATATGGGTATTGTGGTAGAAGATTGACCCCTGTGGGAGGACGTGTTCGTCCGCTGGCACCACCAAGGAGTTTTTCATGGCAAAAAGAGGTAAGAAATTTCGAGAGGCTGCGGCCAAAGTAGACCGCGCTAAGAATTATTCCCCTGAAGAGGCGGTTGCACTGGCAAAGGAGCTGGCGTTCGCCAGCTTTGACGAGACGGTGGAACTGCACATCCGCCTGGGTGTAGATCCGCGCCATGCCGACCAGCAGGTGCGCGATGTGGTTGTGCTGCCGCACGGGCTGGGGAAGACGGTGCGCGTGCTGGTCTTTGCCCAGGGCGAAGATGCAGCCGTTGCTCGCGAGGCCGGCGCGGATATCGTGGCCGACGACGATGAGATGCTGAAGAAGATTCAGGATGGCTGGACGGACTTCGATGTGGCGATCGCTACCCCGACCATGATGAGCAAGGTCGGACGCCTGGGGCGTGTGCTCGGCCCGCGCGGGCTGATGCCTAACCCCAAGGCCGGTACGGTCGTGCCCGGCGAAGACCTGCCCAACGCCATCCGCGAGGCCAAGGCCGGTCGCGTGGAGTTCCGTGTGGACAAGACCGCCAATCTGCATGTGCCCATTGGCAAGGTCTCGTTTGAGCCGCAGCAGTTGCTGGACAACATGGCCGTGTTGATGCAGGCGGTGCGCAAGGCGCGCCCGGCCGCGGCCAAGGGCGCTTACATCCGCCGTGTCACCCTGAGCACGACCATGGGGCCGGGCATCCGCGTGGATGTTGCCAAGGCCCGCATGATGGAGCCGAGCGCCTGACATTCGTTCGCCGCGGCGAACCGCATACCCTATCGCCGAAGACAGCAGGTGCCCCGCGGGGCTTAATTTCCTGCCGAGGTGAGACTCTTGCCCCTCTCGCGGGGCGAAAAAACGATGCTGGAGTCTTTACCTCGTTCGGCGGGGTAAAGACTTTTATTTTGTGTGCAAAGCCATCGTTTGTCGGCGGGCGTTTTCAGCCTGCCGGCGGGATGGATTGGCAATTCTGCAAGAAAGGAGGATGACTCTTTGGCTATATCAAAGGCGAAAAAACAAGAGCTCGTCGCGCAGTATCGTGATTGGATCGAGCGCAGCCAGGCCCTGGTGGTGACCACCTACATCGGGCTTTCGGTGCCTGAGCTGGAGACGCTGCGCCGGGAAGTCCGTTCGGCCGGTGGCGAGTTTCACGTGCTGAAGAACACGCTGGCGCGCCGGGCCTTCCGGGATGCCGGTCTGGAGATCGAAACCGAGCATTTTCTGGGAGATACGGCCGTGGCCTTCGCGTTCGAGGATGCCCCTGGCGTGGCCAAGGCGGTGGTGGACTTTGCCAAAGAAGCCGAGGCCGTGCGTGTGAAAGCCGGTTATCTGGATAAGCGGCTGGTCAGCGCGGACGAGATCGAAGCGTTGGCGAAAGTGCCGCCGTTGCCGGTGGTGCGTGGGCAGTTGCTGGGCGTGATTATGGCGCCGGCCAGCAAGCTGGTTCGTACACTGGCCGAGCCTGGGCGTCAGATCGCGGCTGTGCTGGATGCCTATGCTAAAAAAGATGCAGCCCCCGAAGCGGCATAGATTTGATGTGCTTCACCTGCTGCATCCGTTGAAAAGCACTTTGTGGTGTAACTAACCTGTAATTTGAAAATCAAAACAAAAAGGAGTTTGTTAGAAATGGCTGATTTGAAGAAAATCATGGAAGAACTGAGCGGCCTGACCGTTTTGGAAGCCGCCGAACTGGTCAAGATGCTGGAAGAGGAATGGGGTGTCTCCGCAGCGGCCCCGGTGGCCGTCGCGGCTGTTGCCGGTGGCGCGGCTGCTGGTGGCGCCGAAGAAGCAGCGGAAGAGAAGACCGAATTTGACGTCATCCTCAAGGATGCCGGCCCGAAGAAGATTCAGGTCATCAAGGTCATTCGCCAGCTCACCGGCCTCGGCCTAGCCGATTCCAAGCAACTGGCCGAGACCGCCGGCTCCAAGATCATGGAAGGCGTGAGCAAAGAGGCCGCCGAAGACGCCAAGGCCAAGCTGGAAGAGGCCGGTGGCGTGGTCGAACTGGCATAAATCTGCCATCCCGGCCAAAGGCCGCCCGTGAGGGCGGCCTTTTTCGTTTTCTGCCCCTGTGGTATATTTTGGCTACCTGGTTCGATTTTGTTCCTGATGGGAGGGATGTGCATGGCTGCGCGTGTCCTGGTGATCGAAGACGATGAAGGTATTCTGGCTTTTTTGCGCCGGGGATTGAGCTATGAGGGGTATGAAGTGGATGTGGCCACAGACGGTCAGACCGGTTTGAAGAAAGCCACCGAAGGGCGCCCCGATATGGTGATCCTCGATTTGATGCTGCCGGGGCTGGATGGGTTGGAGGTCTGTCGGAGGCTGCGAGCGACAAGTGATGTACCGATCATCATCCTCACGGCCAAGGACGGTGTTACCGACCGGGTGATTGGCCTGGATATGGGAGCGGATGACTACCTGGTCAAACCTTTCGACCTGGATGAGCTGCTGGCGCGCATGCGCGCCCTGATGCGGCGCACGCGTCCCGATGGACAACCCAAAGTTTATCAGTTCGCCGATCTGATCCTGGATTCCGGCACCCGCCAGGCGCGCCGCGGCGAGCGCGTGATCTCCCTGACGGCCAAGGAGTATGAATTGCTGGAACTGTTCATGCGGCATCCCCGCCAGGTGCTGACGCGCGAGGTGATTTATGATTCGGTCTGGGGGTATGATTTTGGCGGTGAAAGCAACATCATCGAGGTGTATGTGCGTTACCTGCGGCAGAAGCTGGAAGAAGGGGGAGAAGAGCGCCTGATCCACACTGTGCGCGGTGTGGGCTATGTGATGCGTCAAGCGGATTGATGTCTCTGCGCACTCGTCTGACACTGTTGTATTCCACGCTGGTGGGGGGGATATTGTTGTTTTTTGGTTTTGCCGTCTATCAAGTTGTCGGCCAGGCGCTGGTGCGCCAGGTGGATGACCTGCTGGCGCGCACTGCTCAGGATATGATTGCCGGTACGCGCTACATTGCCATGCGCGGCCTGGTTTTTGCGCCTGACCCCGGTCTGGAAGTGGCCGCCAATCTGTATGTACAGCTTTGGGGCGGCGGTTCGGAACTGGTATATGCCTCTCCCTCCATCCGCGGGCTGGATGTGCCCCTGGCGCCGCTTGACCGCATGCCGGAGCGGCCGGTTTACCGTACCACCGTGCTGCGAGATGTCAACCTGCGGGTGTTGAGCGTTCCGCTGGTCGTGGGGCGTCGGCTGGTGGGCACGCTCCAGGTCGCCACCAACCTGGATATCGTCCGCCAGACGCAGCGCTTGCTGCTGGTGGTGCTCGGCGTGGGCACGCTGATCGCCGTGCTGGTGGCCGCGGTGGTGGTCTCGTTGACCACCCGCCAGGCGCTGGTTCCGCTGCAACAGGTCAAGGATATCGCTTTGCAGATCACGCGCGCCGATGATCTCTCCCGCCGCATTCCCTATCACGGCCCGCCGGAGGACGAAATCGGACAGCTGATCCGCGCCTTCAATCAGACGCTGGGACGCCTGGAAGACCTGTTCCAATCGCAACGGCGTTTTCTGGCCGATGTCAGCCATGAGTTGCGCACGCCGCTCACCGTGATCAAGGGGAATGTCAATTTGCTGCGTCGCATGGGGTGCGCCGATCAGGATTCTCTGGCCAGTATCGAGGGCGAGGTGGACCGCCTGACGCGCATGATCGGCGATTTGTTGCTGATCGCTCGCATGGAGGCCGGGCGTCTGCCGCTGGCCGAGGAGGATGTCGAACTGGATACACTGTTGCTGGAGGTGCTGGAGCAAAGCCGGGTTTTGGCTGCCGATAAAGTCTCATTGAAACTGGTTGAGATCGACCGGGCGCCGGTGCGAGGCGACCGCGACCGGCTGAAGCAGGTGATTCTCAATCTGGTGGAGAACGCCATCAAGTATACCCCGCAAGGTGGAGAGGTCAGCGTGCGGCTGTGCCGCCAGGAGGGTCAGGCCTGTTTGAGCGTTCAGGATACCGGCCCCGGCATTCCGCCGCAGGATTTGCCCCATATCTTCGAGCGGTTTTATCGCGCCGAGAAGGCGCGCACCCGTAGCGCGGATGGCAAAGGCTTTGGCCTGGGGCTTTCGATTGCTTACTGGATTGTGCAGCGTCATGGGGGAACAATTACCGTGGAGTCGTCTCCTGGCCAGGGAACGCGCTTCGATGTTTTTCTGCCGCTGGCGGAGGAGGGATGAAGAGGACGTGTCAGGGGAGGATGCCGAGTTGCGCAGCGGCCGCGGCGCAGAGACCATTCCCGCCGCGGCTGAGCCATTCGTTCAGGCGGGCGCTGTAAGTTTTTCCGGCCCGCGCGTCCTGATAAATCTGTTCTCCCCAGTAGACATACCGTCGCGTTTCCGCTGGCCAGGCGATTTCAGAGCGTTGTGAACCGGCGATGCCTCCGTTGTAGGCCGCCAGCGCCAGCCGGGTGTTGTGACGGTGTGTTTGCAGCGCGGTGCTCAGGTAAGCCAGGCCGCGCCGCGCGTTGGTATCCGGGTGATACGGGTTTTCGCCGGCTGCGAAGTGGTAGGGCATCACCTGGAACAGGCCGATGGCGCCCGCGGGAGAGACCGCCCGCGGGTTGCCGCAGGACTCGATCTGCATCACCGTGGCTACCAGGTTGGGGTCGAGACCGTGTTCGGCGCTCCAGCGGCGAATGTCGGTTGCCCAGTATTGCACTTCAGGGGTGAAGAACGAGGCCAGATCGCGGTTTGTGGAGGGAGACGTTGGCGGGGCCGTGGGCAAAAAGAGGCTCATCAGCAAACCGGCGAACAATACGCTGAAGGGGGGCAGCAACCAGCTGACGGGAAGCGAAAGGCAGCCCCAGGATGTGTTAGTCCTGGGGCTTGAGGAGGAGATGTGGGGCGTTGAGGCGACGTTGCGGGGCATGTGCACTGCGATTTAGAATTTTGGTGTGGTGCGGCTGACAGAGGAGACCGGTGTGTAAACCGGTTCCTGGCTGTATTCGTCCTCGGTGTATTCCACGCGCGGGGCGGGGCGGAAGGAACGGGCGCTGGCGCTGCGCGTCGCCGGGACGGCGGTGCGGCGAGCGGTGGTGGCCGACCGGTAAGAGGAAGCGCTGCGGCGCGTGCTGGTCGTGCGGCGGGCGGCGCTGTGGGCGGCCTGGCTGAACAGGCGGTCACCGGCAACCGAGATCGTGCCGATGATCAGCACACGGATCAGCCATACCATCACGGCAACGAAGATGGGAACGACCTGAAGCAAGGTCTGGCGGGAGATCATGGCGTTGCCCAGGGTTTGATGGTTGAGGATGGCGATGGAGACGCCCCACCAGGTGAGCATGGCGTTCATCAGGGCGGCCAGCATCCACGCGCCGAAGAGATACCACACCTCGGCGGGTTCGTCGCGTCCCTGCTCCGGTGTGAACAGGCGGGCAATGCCGGCGAAGTCGATGCCACAGAAAGCGATCGAAAGGATGGTCGCCCAGCGGACGCCGAGGAATTTCAATTCTCCCAGAAGGTCCGAAAGGGCAAAATCGGTGGTGGAGTAATTGAACAATTCGAATGCCAGCAACGCCGTGACGATGATCGCGCCGAACAGCAGGCCTCGCTGGACACGTACACGGCGATTGGCGAGAGAAAGTTGAGACAACATGGTTACCTCCTGCAGATAGGTTGTGGATGCCGCTGACCCACAAAATAGAACGTGTGTTCTAAATATAGAACAACTGTTCCAAAAAGTCAAGAGGCAAAATTTCATTTTGTCGCCCCCCGCGGCGGTTAGCGACTCAGCATCGATGATGAGCAGGGGGAAAAATCAGGACAATCATCCATAGGAAGTCGCGCCAAACTCTGCTACAATACCTCCATGCCGTCTTCTCGCCACGGATACGCTCGTCACCCCGCATTTCGACGAGTGCAGCCTGGCTCTCTCGTCGCCGGGTCTCAACAGCCTCAACCGGCAGCGGTAAAAAAGTGTTCTTTGTGCCTGTTTTTCAGGAAGCAATTTCTGATGATCACATAGAGGAAAGGAAAATGGCAGAAAAAACAACACAACCCGTTCTCCTGAGCGCCGTTCGCACTCCCATGGGGCGCTTCCAGGGCAGTTTGAGCGGCATTCCGGCCCCTCGGCTGGGCGCGCTGGTGGTACAAGAAGCTGTGCGGCGCGCCGGGATCGCCAACCCGGAAGATATTGCCGAGGTCTTCATGGGCAACGTGGTCTCCGCCGGATTGGGGCAGAACCCTGCCCGGCAGGCGGCCATATTTGGCGGGTTGCCGGTTTCGGTGGGCGCCACGACCGTCAACAAAGTGTGCGGCTCGGGGCTGAAAGCGGTGATGCTGGCGGCGGCGGGTGTGCGCGCCGGCGATGGCGAACTCTACGTCGCCGGGGGGATGGAGAGCATGAGCCGCGCTCCCTTTCTGGTGGATGGACGCGGCGGTAAATTGCGCTACGGTCATGCCCAACTCACCGACGCCCTGCTGCATGACGGGCTGTGGGATCCTTTTGAGAACTGGGGCATGGGCAACGCGGCGGAGTTCATCGCAGAGGAGTTCGATATCAGCCGCGAGGAGATGGATGAGTTTTCCTACAACAGCCATATGAAGGCCATCGCCGCCATCGATGCCGGTCGGTTCAAGGAAGAGATCGTTCCGGTGGAGATCAAAGGGCGCAAGGGGGCGGTGACAATCTTCGATACCGATGAGACGCCGCGCCGCGACACGTCGCTGGAGGCGTTGGCCAAATTGCGCCCCGCGTTCATCGAGAACGGCAAAGTGACCGCCGGCAACGCCCCCGGCTTGAACGACGGGGCCGCCGCGCTGGTGGTCGCCAGCCAGGCCTACGCCGAAGCGCACGGCCTCCAGCCGCTGGCGCGCATCGTCGGCTATGGGCAGGCGGCGGTCGAGCCGAAGTATCTCTTCTATGCCCCGGCCAAAGCCATCCCGCTGGTGCTGGAGAAAATCGGCTGGACGTTGGCCGATGTGGACCTGATCGAACTCAACGAGGCCTTCGCGGCGCAGGTTCTGGCCGACGGCAAGGCGCTGGCCGATCAGGGCTGGGATTGGGAGAAGGTCAACGTCAACGGCGGCGCGGTGGCGTTGGGGCATCCCATCGGAGCCAGCGGGGCGCGCGTGCTGGTCACGCTGATCTACGCCCTGCGTCAGCGCGGATTGAAGCGCGGCATCGCAGCGCTCTGTCTGGGCGGCGCAGAGGCGGTGGCGCTGGCGGT
>RFKO01000099.1 GCA_003694235.1 Anaerolineae bacterium | reverse complement strand
CTGGCGCTGGCGCGCGCCATCATCAAGAATCCCCCCATCCTGATCCTGGACGACGCCACCTCCTCGGTTGACCTGGAAACCGAAAGCGCCATCCGCGCCGCGCTGGAAGCGTTGACCGACCGCTCGAACGGCCGGCAACGCACCACCTTCGTCATCGCCCATCGCGTGCAAAGCGTGATGAACGCCGATCGCATCCTGGTGCTGGACAAAGGCCGCATCGTCCAGCAGGGGAAGCACGAAGAGTTGATCGCCCAGGAAGGCCCTTATCAGCGCATCTTTGCCATTCAGGCAATGATCGAGGAAGAACTGGAACAAGACCTCGCCAGCGCGCTGGCCGGGACAGAGGAAGCCGCATGACCGCCCCCACCACCTACTTCGAGGAAGAAGAATTCTCCACCCGCTTCAACGGGAAAACGCTGCTGCGCATCCTGGCAGAGATCAAACGGCACTGGCTGTGGATCGTCGGCTTCCTGCTCGCCATCGCCGTGGTCTCGATCCTCGATTCGTACTTCACCTATCTGAGCAAACGCATCATCGACGAGGGTATCGTGGCACGGGATGCGGTCGCGCTGCGCCGCATCATCATCGAGTACGGCCTGCTGATCCTGATCCAGGCCGTCGCGGTGTTCGCCTTCATTTACCTGACCGGCGTGCTCGGCGAGCGCGTGCGCTACGACCTGCGGCAAAAACTCTTCAATCACCTGCAAGACCTTTCGCTTTCGTACTACAATCGCACGCCGGTCGGCTGGATCATCTCCCGCGTGACATCGGACACCGACCGCGTCGCTGAACTGGTCACCTGGGGATTGCTGGACAGCACCTGGGGGGTGCTCAACATCCTCACCGCCACGTATTTCATGCTGCGCATCCACTGGCAGCTGGGGTTGATGATTTTCGCCATCATCCCGCTGCTGATTGTGGTGGCTTCCGAATTTCAGAAGCGCATCATCGTGCAGTTCCGCAAGGTGCGCAAGGTCAATTCTAAGATCACCGGCGCGTACAACGAGAACATCACCGGCGTGCGCGTGGTCAAAGCTTTCGGCCGCGAAAAGCGCAACATGCAGGAGTTTCGCCAGCTGACCGGCGAGATGTACCGCGCCGGCTATCGCGCCGCCTGGCTTTCGGCCCTCTTCCTGCCCGTGGTGCAGATCATCAGCGCCGCGGCGCTGGGCGTGATCATCTGGTACGGCGGGGTTCAGGCATTGCACGGCGAGATCTCCATCGGCGGGATTCAGGCTTTCATCTCCTACCTCGTCTTCATGATCTGGCCGATTCAGGACATCGCCCGCGTGTACGCCGAGACCCAGCACGCCATCGCCTCCGCCGAGCGCATTTTCTCGCTGATGGATTCCCCTCCCGAGGTGACCGACCATCCCGAGGCCATTGATCCCGGCTCGCTGCGCGGCGACATCATCTTCGAGCATGTGGATTTCGCCTACGAGGACGGCCAGCCGGTGCTGCGCGACTTCAACCTGCACATCCGCCAGGGGGAGACAATAGCCCTGGTCGGCCCGACCGGCGGCGGCAAATCCACCATCATCAATCTGCTGGGGCGTTTCTTCGAGCCAACCGGCGGGCGCATCCTGATCAACGGGCGCGATTACCGCGAATATTCGCAACACGCCATCCAGTCACGGCTGGGCGTGGTGCTGCAAACGCCGCATCTGTTCTCCGGCACGATACGGGAGAACATCCGCTACGGTCGGCTGGACGCCACGGACGAAGAGATCGAACAGGCCGCCCGGCTGGCCGGGGCGCACGATTTCATCACCCAACTCGAAAACGGCTATGACGAACAGGTCGGCGAGGGCGGGGTGCTGCTTTCGGTCGGCCAGAAGCAGCTGATCAGCCTGGCGCGGGCGGTGCTGCGAGAGCCGGACATTTTCATCATGGACGAGGCCACCAGCTCGGTCGATACGCTGACCGAAGCGCTCATCCAGCGCGGTATGCAGCACATGACTGCCGGACGCACCAGCATCATCATCGCCCACCGGCTCTCCACCATCAAAAACGCCGACCGCATCGTGGTGATCAACCAGGGGCAGATTGAGGAGATGGGCACACACAACGAGTTGCTGCGCCGGCGCGGACACTACTACCGCCTGTACACCTCACAATTCCGTCAGGAGCGCGCCGCCGCCTATCACCTCGACCTGTGATAGAATCGCAATCCATCGCTCTGTTGAACCACGTGCTCTCCGCGGCTCTGTGGTGAATTTTCTGTGAAGTGCGTACTGTAAGGAGGAATTTAGATGAAGCCTCAACGCCGCTGGCCTATCGTTCTGATTTTCTTTTTCTTCATGCTGCTCCACCAGACGGACAAGCTGCTCATCGGGCCGCTGAAATCGGCCATCAGCGCCGATTTCGGTATCAATAACACACAGTTCGGCCTGGTGGTCACCGGCGCGCTGGTGGTGGGCACCATCCTCTACCCCATCTGGGGTTACCTTTACGACCGCTACGCCCGCTCCAAACTGCTCGCGCTGGCATCCTTTATCTGGGGTTCAACCACCTGGTTGAGCGCCATCGCCCCCACATATCCCCTTTTCGTGGCCACCCGCGCCTCCACCGGCATCGACGACTCGTCTTACCCCGGCCTGTACACCCTGATCGCCGATTACTTCGGCCCCACCCTGCGCGGCAAAATCTACGGCCTGCTGCAACTGGCGCAACCCATCGGCTATCTGCTGGGGATGGTGCTGGCGCTGATGGTCGCCCCCGGTTTGGGCTGGCGCAACGTGTTCTACCTCACCGGCGGCCTGGGCATCCTGCTGGCCATCCTGATTTTCTTCTTCGTCAAAGAAATGCCGCGCGGCAAGGCCGAACCGGAGTTCGAACAGGCCGGGCTGGAGGAAATGCCTCAGTTCCGGTTTTCCTGGAAAGAGGCCCGGGAGGTCTTCAAGAAGCGCACCATGTGGTTCGTCTTTCTCCAGGGCTTCGCCGGGGTGTTCCCCTGGAATGTGATCACCTACTTCTTTTTCGATTATCTGGAAAAAGAGCGCGGCTATGAGGGGGACGCCATTCTGTTCACCATGGGGCCGCTCGTGCTGGTGCTGGCAGCGGGGTATTTCGTGGGCGGCTGGCTGGGCGACGCCGCCTTCAAACGCACCCGCAAGGGACGCATCCTGGTTTCCAGCCTGGGCGTGCTGATGGGCGCGATCTTCCTCTACCTGGCAATCAACACGCCGATTGCCGAGCGCAGCACTTTCCTGGTGTTCATGCTGCTCACCGCCATCTTCATGCCGCTCTCCGCGCCCAATGTCATCTCCACGGTGTACGACATCATCGTTCCGGAAGTGCGCAGCACCGCGCAGGCGGTAGAGTACTTCATCGAAAACTTCGGCGCCGCCTTTGCGCCCCTGCTGGCCGGCATCATCGCGGATGCCACCAATCTGGAAACATCCATCCTGAGCATCAGCATCATCGCCTGGCTGCTGTGCTTCGTTTTCTACCTGGGCGCGCTGTTCTTCATCGAGGAGGATATCGAAGCGCTGCGCCAGGAAATGCGCCGCCGCGCCGCCCAGGCCACCTGAGGGTAAACGTATCAACCGATCACAGCCCTGCGAAGCGGTTTCTTCGCAGGGCTACGCTTTGCTCACAACCATATGAATCTCCCAGAAACGAAAGAAACCTTCCACCGCGGCAACATTCTGACGATCGTTTTCGGGCATTTCGTCCACGATGTGCACACCGCTTTCGTTGCCCCGTTGCTGCCGCTGATCATCGAGCGTCTCTCGCTTTCCCTCACCCTGGCGGGGACGCTGGTGTCCATCATGCAGTTTCCCGCCATCCTCAACCCTTTCATCGG
>RFKO01000098.1 GCA_003694235.1 Anaerolineae bacterium | reverse complement strand
GCTTCTTCGGCGGGGGCTTCTTCTTCGAGGCCGCTCAGCCAGTCGGGGACTTCTCCCTCGGCGGGTTGTTCTCCCCCGACTTCTTTCAGGATGTCGGTGAAGCCAGTGTGCTCCTCCTCCGCTCCTGGCACAACATCTTCCAGCCAGTCGGGCGTTTCGTCCAGGCGGAATTCGGGGCCGGTATCCTCTTCTGTCTCGGCGATTCCCTCCAGCCAGTCGGGCAATTCTTCGTCGCTGCTTCCGGCGGCTATCTCTGGGGAGGGTTGCTCTTCTGTGGAGAGGGAAGCATCCAGCAGCGCCTCCAGGTCGGACAGGTCTTCCTCTTCGGGCAGGGTGGATTCTTCCTCCTCCGCGCTCAGCGCCATGCCTTCGGGGGCCATTTCTTTGAGCCAGTCTGGCAGTTCGGCGGGGACGGCCTCCTCGTCTTCATCTTCGGGTTCAGAGGGGAAATCAAAATCCATGGGTTCCTCGCTTGCTTCTCCGCTGGCAGGCTGCCAGCCCGCTTCCCGCATCCAATCGGGGATCAATTCTTCCTCGCTCTCAGGCTGTCCGCCTTCTTCCAGCCATTCGGGCAGCGCCTCTTCCTGGGAGCCGCTTTGCAGCGAAAGACCGAGCGAAGCGGCCCAATCGGGGGTTTGATCGGCCGTCGGTACGACGGATTGCCCATCCCAGGTCAGGCGTTCAAGCAGCACGGCCTGGTCGGGGACATCCTCGGCGCGAGGGTGCTGGGGAGAGGTGTGCGCCTCGTAGGGGTCGAGTTCGTACAGGCGTTTGAGACAGGCCTGGCGCTCTGCCTCGCGGTCGGTATCTTTCAGTAGTTCTGCCAGCAGGCGGTTGGCTTGCAGGCAGTAGGGCAGTTTTTTGAGAATCTGGCTGCATGTCTCAATGGCGTGGACGGTGTCGCCGTGGCGGGCGTACACTTCGGCCAGCAGCACCAGCAGATCGATACGGTCGGGCTCCTGCGCCAGCGAGGCGCGCAATTCGGCGATGGCCTGCGGGTAGTGCCCGCCTTTGGCATAGGTGCGCGCCAGCGCCCCGGGGGTCAGCCGGGCCTTTGGCGGGGTGATGCCATCGCGTTTGCCATACAGGCGGCGCAGTTCTTCCTGAATGGCGGGGTTGTAGGGCTGCTGCTCGAAGGCGCGCTCCATGTGCCAGATGGCGGCATCCACGTTGTTCTTGTCCTCGCGGATGATGCTCATGCCGAGGTGGGCGACAAAGTCGTCCGGCACGGCGGAGAGCAGACGCTCGAAGATGTCTTCAGCGTTGTTGTACTGTTGCGCTTCCAGGAAGGCTTTGCCCAGCTGCCGGTAAGTATCCACATGTTTGGGGAAGGTTTGGAGAATGTGGCGGCAGTGAGCGATGGCCTCCTCGTACTGGCCCTCTTCGATCGTCTCTTCGATCTCGCGGACGTAGACACGCAGTGGAATTTTTGCCATGGATTGCTCCTCCTCACGTTGAGGAGTGAATTGCGGATTGTCTCTCTGACTTCATTTTAACATAAATCTGGGGCAATTCTCGTCAAATTTATGGGGTTGCCGGTCGGAATTCGAGCAGTTTGATTTCTCCCGGTGTGTCTATCGGGAAGGAGACGCCGAAAAGTTTCAGGCTGGCGTGGTGCGCGGTCTGACGCAACAGCCCGACGTTGGGTTCAAACCACAGTTCATTGGTCAGGGTGAGCACCGAGTCCAGCGTGACCTGGTCGCCGCCCTGAGAGAGCGTGGCTTTGAAGTCCAGTTCGACCTCGCGGGTGAGGTGGATGGCGCGCGGGAAGTCCCCCGCCGGCACACTGGTCGCCTCGAAGATGGCTTCTCCCGCACCGGGGGTGCGCCAGCGAAAGGTCAGCGGACTCCGGTCGAGCGTGCCGGTGGCGGTCTCCCCTTCGACGGTGGCCGAGAACTGGCCGGAGGCCAGGTAATTGCTCTCCCAGCGGTAATCCCAGTTGCTCGCCGTCAGCGTCTCGTACGCAGGAGCGAAGACGCCGGAGAGATGCTCGATTTGCAGCGTGCCGCTCGCATCCCCCAGCAGGAAACCCATCAGCAGGAGGGGAAAGTTCAGGATGGCGCCGTCCTGGCAGTCGACGGTGGTACTCGTGGTCACGCCGCTGTCGAGGGAGAGGGCCTCCAGCGTGGCCTGGTTGCCGTTGACCTGTGAAACCGTCAGGCTGATTTTGCTGCTTTGATCGCCGCTGTCCACCTGGTAGATCCACTGGTTGCCGGGGACGAGGGGGTAGAAGGTGTTGGCGCAGGCGCCGGCCGCGGCGGGAGGCGGCGGGACGAGTGCTGCGCTCTCATCGGCCGCGGGTGAAGGGGGAACGGCCGTCGCGGCAGGAAGGGGTGTTGCCGGGTTGACGTCGCCGCCCTCCGGCGGCGCACCGCTGAGCAACTGGCTGGCGAACTGACAACCCAGGCCGATGATGGCCGCCAGCGTGATGAGGAGAAGGGTTGTGGATTTCCTGGCGGGCATCATTCGTCCTCCGGTGAAAACAGACCGGGCTGTTGAATCTCCACGAGCTCGCCGTGAACGTTGATCACAATGCGGAAACCGGTCATGCCCAGGTATGCCCGGCTGGCCTCCGGAATGCCGACCTCGAACAGGCGCTCGAAGTGCTGGTCCAGATTCTTGAGCTGGGTTTCGATCATGGCGCGGGTGAAGATGTCATCCTGGCCGAGCATTTTGGCGGCCTGTTCGCTGAGCAGGTCTTCATGCCCGCTGATCATGGCGTGCATGTGTTGCAGCACCTGACGGTCAACCTGCTCGGAGGGGATGTGGCGTTTGAAGCCGTCGTCATCCACAACGTAGCAGGGTTCGGAGCCGACGTATGCGGTCTCTACGGGGTTGCCCTTTTCGTCGAATACAAGGCCTTCGAACAGGATTTTAGGCGGCATGGCGATCGTTTTCTCCTTCAGGAGGCTTGTTTGCCTTCGATGGCAGCCAGCAGAATGGCAGCCGCGATGCCGAGACGGTGGTCGAGCAGACCGGCGGTGTCCATGGTGAAGTCGATGTCCAGGTGATAGCCGATCAGGCGGAAGCGTTGTTTGAGGTCGGCGACGCGCTGTTGGTTGATCAGGACATCGTAGTTTTGCGGCAACAGACTGCCCAGCAGGAAGCGGCGCAGCAGGGCCAGGGTCATGCTGTCTTCCCGGATCACTCCCAGGGGCTGGTCCTGGGCGTCGAGGATCTCCCAGGCGTCGCGCACCAGGGAGCGAAATCCCTTGCGCCGCAATGTGCCGACCTTCTGGCCGGTCTGCGTGTCGAAGACATCGTATGCTGCCGCGAAGTCGATGATCTGTCGCGCCTGGATGTGGAGTAGTTCGCGGGTCATGCTCTCATCGGCGAACACACGGATGTCTTCCCGCAGGCGGAACATTTTCTGCTGGCTGTAGAGCACCAGCCGGCCGTCGGGAGCGTAAATGCGGAACTTGCCTGTCAGCGCCAGTGTCTGGCGTTTGAGCAGGTAGCGGTTGTAAAGGAAGGCTGCGTCCATTTGTTTCTCCTTGGGTTAAATGACATCCACGCGGGTGCCGTCCTGGCGCGCGTAGGCTTGCGGTTGATCCGGCGGCACAACGGGCAGCGTCCAGCGGTAAATCCATTTGGCATCCTGAGGGGTGAGGTTGATGCAGCCGTGGCTGCGCGGCCGGCCATAGTCGTTGTGCCAGTACGTGCCGTGGAAGGCCACGCCGCGTTCGGTGATGTAACTCACCCAGGGGACGCCGGGGAGGTCATATCCATTATACGCCAGATTTCCGGCTGCCATGTGGCGCGAGGGCATTTTGCGCAAGACGGTGTGTGTGCCTGCCGGCGTGAAAAAGCGGCCGTTGCTGAACTCCGCGCCGGTGGCCGCGCGGGCGAAGAAGACAGGTTGTTCGTATTCGTAGGCGATGACCAGCTGTTCGTCGGTGCGCACCTCGATGCGCTTGGCCTCCGGCGGCACGTCGGGCGAGAGGGGGGTGAGTTCCTCCGGCGGAATCAGGCGCAGATGGCGCGCCGGCACGTAGTATTCTTTCTCCCACTTGTCGTCGCGGATTTTATAAACCGGCGTGCCGTCCAGGGCGACGTCGTATCCCACCACCCAGTGGGTGGTCAGGTAGTACAGGCGGTAGACGATCTCGTACCAGAATCCCAGGTCGTCGCGGGCGTCGGAGTAGGGCACGGTGAGTTCGGCCAGCTGCCCTTCGGGGGGGATCTCGGTCACCGGGAACTGGAGCAGGGTCTGGACGGGCTGGATGCCGCCGGAGTGCGCATAGCCCTCGTCCCCCAGGCGATACCAGACACGGTTGTAGGCCGGTTCTTCATCCCCGATGGTGACTTCACTGATCGGGACGAGCGCGTCTTTCCAGTAATGGCGCAGCACCTCTCCCTGGAAGGAAGGGCGGTCGAACACGGCGATCTGGTCGTACAGCACGCGGCCTTGCTGATAGGGCGAGAGTCCCTCCATCAGGGCGCGCAACGGTCGCGTGGCCCAGGCCAGACCACCTCCTCCCAGCAGTTTGAGAAATTCGCGGCGAGAGAGCGAGTCAGATTTCATGGGTGTACGTTCACCAGCGTTCCAACCGAGGCCCAGTTGAACAGCCAGGCGGCGTCGTCAATCGTCATGTTGACGCAGCCGTGGCTCATCGGCGTGCCGAAGTTGTTGTGCCAGTAGGTGCCGTGGATGCCGTAGCCTTTGTAGAAGTACATGGTGTAGGGCACGTCTGGCAGGTAGTATCCCGGCCCGGCCATATCGGTGAAGCGGTATTTTACGTAGATGCGATATCGCCCGGTGACGGTGGGGTGCTGCCAGGTGCCGGTGGAGACCACGAATGAGCGGACGATCTGGTCGCCCTGGTAAGCATACAGGCGTTGCTCCGAAAGGTCAACGTCGATCCAGCGGTTGCCTTCGGCCGCGGAAGGCGGGATTGCCGGCGGGGGTTGCGTGGGGGGCGGAGGCTGCGTAGGCGCGGGGGTGTTGGTAGGCAGCGGGGAGGGTGTGAGCGAAGGGGTGAAGGTCGGGGT
>RFKO01000097.1 GCA_003694235.1 Anaerolineae bacterium | reverse complement strand
GCTTTCGGCCACTTTGAAGCTCACGCCCTCAAAACGACGAATCTTCTGGCCGAAGGCGCGCCGCCGGTCGGCGTAACGGGCAGCAATCTCCATCGCCGCGCGCCCCATCCCTACCGCCGCGCCCGCCGAGGTCATGCGCTCCGGTATCATCATCTGGTGGAACACCGCCGTCCCCTGGCCGATCCCGGCCTCACCGCCGAGCACATTCTCCAGCGGCACGGGCGTCTCGCGCAGCACAATGCGCCCGGTGCCGCCCCCGCGCGTGCCCATCAGGCCGTAAAGATGCGCAACTTCGATGCCGAAATCGCGCTCCACCAGGAAGGCGGTCATCGCCTGCTTGGGGTCCTCAATCCCCTCCACTTTAGCGTAGATCAGAAACACATCCGCGCCTTCGGCGCCGACCACAAAGCGCTTCTGCCCGGTCAGGTAGAAGGTATCCCCCTCGCGGCGGGCGCGCGTGGTCGCCCCGAAGAAATCGGAGCCGCCGCGCGGTTCGGTCAGCCCCTCGGCCACGCCGATTTCACCGGCGATCATCGGGCGCAGGTACTTCTCTTTTTGCTCATCCGTGCCAAAGCAGTGGATGGCTTCCCCCACAATGGACACCAGGGAATAAAGGCATCCCAGCGAAGTGCCCAACACGCCGATCTCCTCCAGCGCCACAATCTCATCGGGCCACGCCAGCCCCGCTCCGCCCCATTCAGGGTCGAAACGCAGCCCTAACAGGCCGCGCCGTCCGGCCTCGGCGATAAATTCTCTGGGGTAGCGCACCTTCTCGGCGTCCATATCCAGCAACAAATCTCGCGGCACCCAGGCGACGAAATCCCTCATCCGCTGCCGCAGTTCCAGCTGCTCATTCGTCAACATCGCCAGCGTGGACATCTCAGCCTCCTTTCGGAATCGCCCGCCGCGCCAGACGGTCCACCCGCTCGTTTTCAGCCTGACCGGCATGGCCCCGCACCCAATGCCAGACGACCTGATGGGGCTGCAAAGCCTCATCCAGCGCGCGCCACAATTCCTGGTTCTTGACCGGCTTTTTGGCCGTCGTCTTCCAGCCATTCCGTTTCCAGCGGGGCAGCCACTCCGTAATCCCCCGTTTGAGATACTCGGAATCGGTGTAAAAATCCACCCGACAGGGGCGTTTGAGCGCCCGGAACGCCTCAATGGCGGCAGTGAGTTCCATGCGGTTGTTGGTGGTCTCCCGCTCGCCGCCGCTGATCGCTTTTTCATGCGCACCGTATCGCAGCAGCGCCGCCCAACCGCCAGGGCCGGGATTGCCGCGGCACGCCCCGTCGGTGTAGATGACCACATGAGGTAGTTCGCTCATAACCCCATTATACCCTCCCGCAGGTTTGGAACTTGCGGGAGGGTATTAAAGGCAGACTTCCGAAGTCTGCGAGACTTCGGAAGTCTTTGGCTAATGTTTTACACGCTGCGGAAACGCGTCGGGGTGGGTTTACCCTTCCACCTCAGCCAGCAGTTCCGCGGCGGTGTTGTTCAGCTCCTCCAGGATGGTGGGGATGTCCTCCGCGTTGCCCTGGATGATGGCATCGAAGGCATCCTGCACCGAGCGGCGCACCGAAGACCAGGATGCCTTGGTCGGTTCGGAATGACCGAGGGAGAGCAAGTCAAGCCCGCTCAGCCACTGCGGGTGCTCGGCCGCATAATCCTTCAGCAAATCGCCGGCGCTCTGGCGTACCGGATAGTAGGCGCTGGCGTTGATCCATTTGGCCTGCACCTCGGGCGAGGTGAAGTACTTGAGGAACAGCCAGGCAGCCAGGTTCTGCTCCGGCGTGGTGTTGACCACGGCAACGTACTGGCCAAACGCGTTCACCGCCTGGTTGCCATCCGGCCCGACGAAGGGGATGAAGCCCCACTCATCCTGCACACCGGACTCCTCGAAAGCCGCCAGCTGGTAGGGGATACCGGCGGTGGAGCTCATGGTGAAGAGCGCCTTGCGGGTGGCGAACTCAGGATTGGGGTAGCTCTCGGTGGCGAAGGCGCAGCCGCTGTCCCACAGGTCTTTCAGGAAGGTGGCCACATCCTGCACCGCGGGGGCGGTGAAGTCATAGGCCGAGCCGTCCTCGGTCAGCCCGTCATCGCCGAAGGCAAAGATCCACGACATCACGTTGGAGGCGCCGGTGTACAGCACCAGGCCGCCGGTGCCGTCGTTGTCGGGATCGTCATCGTTGGCGTTGGCTTCCGCCGCGGCGCAGGCCTGCTCCTTGAACTCGGCAGCGTTGGCGGGCGGGGCGTCGAAGCCCAGTTCCTTGGCCCAGGTCTGGTTGTAGAAGATCACGTTGGTGGACTGACTGAGCGGCATACCGATGCGGGCATCGCCCACCACACCGGCGTTGAACGCGCCGGCGTAGAAGTCAGCCTGCTCATCAGCTGTCAGGCCAACAGTGGGGTCATTCACGTAGGGCTGCAGATCGGCGATCACGCCCACGTTGTACCAACCCGCCAGCGCGTTGGTGTAACCGACCACGATGTTGGGCAGGTCGCCGGACTGGATGGCGGCGTTCATGGCGTCTTCCACGTCGCCGTAGCGGCCCTGGTCAACCGCCTCGACGGTGATGCCCCATTCGTTGGTGGCGTTGAACTCGTCCACGATGGCGGCCATGCCTTCGCTGGGCGCGCCGCTGCCCCACACGTGCCAGAAGGTCACGGTGGTGCCGGCCAGGTCGTTCAGGTTGACGCCCATCGCCATCGGCGCTTCCTCGGCCGGAGCAGCCTCTTCAGCCGGCGCGGCCTCTTCGGCGGGAGCAGCCTCCTCAGCCGGCGCGGCTTCCTCGGTGGGAGCAGCCTCCTCGGCCGGGGCAGCCTCCTCGGCCGGGGCTGCCGGCTCGGCCTTCGGCTTGCAGGCCGTCAGCCCGAAGGCAAACAGCATCACCAGCAACAAAAGGATGGAAAGGGTCTTGCGATTCATTCTACACTCCTCTACTTGATAGATTTGATATGGAACGGACAAGCGGAAATTTTCCGGCGAACAACGCCCGGCGAGGGAACTCGCCGCTCGTTGATCGCAGCGGGGGCACGAAAAACCTCACGCCCCCGCTGCGATCAACCAGGAACGCCGCACTCAACCTTTCAAACCACTGCGCGCAATGCTCTCGGTGAACTGCTTCTGTGTAAAGAAATAAATCAGCAGGATAGGAATGATGGTGATGAAAGCGCCTGCCATCATCAGATTCAACTGCTGGCCAGCCTCCTCGACAAAATTATACAACCCTACCGCAATCGGCCGCCAGTCGGGCGAATTGGTCACCAGCAACGGCCAGGCCAGCGCGTTCCACGAACCGATGAAGGAAAGCACGATGATCACCATCACCGGCGCTTTGGAAAGCGGCAGCACCACCGTCCACAGGAAGCGCAGATGTCCGGCCCCGTCGATGCGGGCAGCGTCGAACAGTTCATCCGGTATCTGTGCAAAAAATTGCCGCAAGAGGAAGATGGCAAACACGCTCCCCATGAACGGCACGGTCAGCGCGGGCCAGTTGTTGATCCACTTGATCGGTCCGATGCGCCCCAGCCAGGTGACGGTGAGGAAGTTGGGGATGATGTTGACCATCGCCGGGATCATAATGGTGGAGAGCAACAAACCAAAGATGGCATCCCGGCCGGGGAATTTGATGCGCGCGAAGGCGTAGGCCGCCAGCACGCTGAAGGTAAGTTCGCCCGTCAGCGTGATCAGCGTGATGATCACGCTATTGAGAAAATACTCCGAAAAGTTCGCCTCGCGCCAGGCATTGGCGTAGTTCTCGAAGTGCAACTCCGAGGGGATCCAGCGGATGCCCTGCGCCTCACCCAGCGACATCAGCGAGGTCAGGATCATCCAGACGAACGGCGTGATCGAGATCACCACGCCCATGATGAGGAAAGCGTAGATGGAAAGATTCCGTATCACGCGGCTACCGCGTTGAAACCAGTGGTTTTCTGCGCTTTTATCAGCCATAAAACACCCGCGAACCCTGGATCCGATTGTTGACATACGTCAGACTGAGGATCACGGCGAAGAGCACAAAAGCCAGCGCCGAAGCGTAGCCGTAGCGCAGCTTCTCGAAGAACTCACTGAAGATCACCACGCTGAAGGTATCCGTCGTGCCCAGCGCCGAGCCCTGGCGCATCACCCAGATATGGTTGAAGGCTTTGAACGTGCCGATGATGGCCAGCAAAGAGAGAAAATACGTGGTGGGCGAGAGCAGCGGCAGGGTGATGTAGCGAAACACCTCCCAACGGCCCGCCCCGTCAATCTGCGCCGCCTCCACCAGTTCCGAGGGGATGTTGCCCAGACCGGCCAGGTAAATCACCGTGTCGTAGCCTACATACGTCCAGATGGAATAAATCATAATCACCACCAGCGCAAGGCTCGGCCCGGCAGCCCACTCCGGCAGGCTGAAGTGCAGGCTTTCCGCAAGCAACGTAAAAATACCGCGCGGCTCACGAAGCCATTGCTGCGGCTCCAGCCCCAGTTTGATCAACAGTTGATTGACCGGCGCCTGGTAGCGGTTGGAAAATAACTGACGGAAAATCGCCGCGCTGGCCACCGTGGGGGTAACATACGGCAGGAAGTACAACATGCGAAAGAGTTCCGAGCCCCACAACTTCTGGAACAGCAGAATCGCCAGAAAGAGAGAGAACGTCAACTGGAAAGGGACGGTGCCCAG
>RFKO01000096.1 GCA_003694235.1 Anaerolineae bacterium | reverse complement strand
TGGCCGCCTGCCTGACCGCCCCCTGCCTGACCGCCGCGTTGACCGCCCGCCTGACCGCCAGACTGTCCACCAGATTGACCGCCGGACTGACCTCCAGACTGTCCACTCGCCTGACCGCCGCCGGGTTGACTGCCTCCCGCCTGGCCACCGGCCTGACCCCCGCCCGGTTGCCCTCCAGCCTGACCACCCGCCTGACCGCCCCCCGCCTGGCCTCCCGACTGACCGCCACCGGGCTGACCACTGGATTGGCCTGCAGGAGGCTGGGCTGCGGCCATGGAAGGACCTTTCGGCAAGGGAATCAGAATCACCTGACCAGGCGTCAACTGGGTTGAAGCCGTCATACCTGGGTTGGCCTGCACAATGGCATCCACCGTGGTGCCGGCGCGTTTGGCGATGTTCTCCAGTGTGTCGCCCTGCTGCACCACATAGCGTCCCAATTCCTGCTGATTTTGAGAGACCGCCTGGGGGATCACATTCACATATACTATCGCCGATTCCCCCACCTTCCCCTGCGCGTTGTACGCCTGAACCATCAATCCGTATGTACCCTGACTGGTTGCCACCAGCGGATAAGTGAGCATCAAAGGACTGTTGCCGGTCGTGTCCGGACTGGATTGTGAGAGCACCGTTTGCCCATCTACAAGCAGATCCATGCGCACCACGCCGCTTTCATCAATTGCGGTCGCTGAAAGGAGCACAGTGTCACCCTCTTTGACGCTGACTCCATTCGCTGGCTGCTGAATGATCACGCTGGGACCGTCTTTTAGCAGGGCGCTGACTTCCAGAGGTTGCTGGGAGGAGGGAGGAAAGAACAAAAAATAACCCCCTGCCAGGGCAGCCACGGCCAAAATCAATGCCACGGCGCCCGCTGCTGCGATCAACGGCCATCGGGGACGGCTGCGCGGGCGACGCGTCTGCCTTGCAGCGGCAGAGCGGCGCTGTAGCGTGAATGTTATCTCCCCCCCTATGTTGATCTGTGCGCCAGGCACCAGGTACGTCGGCTGGACAATCCGTTGTCCGTTGACAAACGTGCCGTTGCTCGAACCCAGGTCTTCAATCACCCAGCGGTCGCCCTGCCAGGTCAGCCGCGCATGAAAGCGCGAGACGCTGGGGTAGTTGAGTACGATGTCATTGCTTCGTTCTCTTCCAATTGTGACAATCCCTCGCGTCAACGCGTAAGATTGTCCCGCGGGCAGATGCAGAAAAAATTGGGGGGTAGCCTGTTGCGCCATTTCTCACCTTCCGTAACTTCCCGTCGGCAGAATCCAGTATGCGCTCCCCACAGGAGTGACCACGGGGAATACAGCCCCGCGGCCGCGGCAATCTCTGCAGAGAGGTTTAGAGCCCGTCCGAAAAATCTGTATGGCGGTGTCATTGCTCCGTCACGACTTCGCAAGCAATGACACCGGCAAATATTTTTCGGCAAGAATTTACGGACAAACGCTTTCTGTTATAGCATACCCCCTGAGCGTCAAAAAAACGTCAAGATAAACTATCCGGCTTCACAATCTCGATGGTACGCACAGGATAAGGAATATTGATTCCGGCCCGCTCGAAAGCCGTTTTGATGCGCACCACCGCGGCGTCCAGCGCGGCCAGGTAAGATGTCTGCGACAAATCCACCCAGAAGTAAAGCGTAAAATCAATCGAGGATTCCCCGAAATTATTGAAGACCACCTGAGGGGCAGGGTCATCCAGCAAAGCCGGCAGGCCGGCGAGCGCCCCCAGCGCCACGGCGCGCACCTGCTCCAGGTCGCTCTCGTATCCCACCCCCACGGACAGCTCCACCCGCCGCCGGGGATAACGCGTGTAATTGGTGATCGCGCTGGTGAATATTTCACCGTTGGGGATGATGACGTTCTGGCCATCCGGGGTATAGAGTTCTGTGGCGCGCACGTCAACTTTGGCCACTTTGCCGAGGATCCCCCCAACCTCGATGGTATCCCCCAGATCAAAAGGTTGCTCCAGCAGAAGCAGGACACCGGCAATGAAGTTCTTGCTCACGTCCTGCAGCGCGAACCCCACGGTGAAGCCCAATATCCCCAGGCCGGTCAGGAAAGCGGTCAAATCAAAACCGACTTGCTCCAGCGCAAGCGTGATTCCCAGCACCACAAGCGCCCAGCGTGTGATCTGAGAGAACAGGATTGCCAGTTCTTTGTCCACCTTCCGCCGTTCCAACACGCGCTTCACCCCCCGGCTGGCCAGACCGGCGAGATAAAAACTGAAAACGAAGATCAGCAGCGAGACGATCACCAGGGGGAGAAAAGCCAGCAGATTCGCCAACGCCGTTTGCCAATCCAACGTATTCATCACAACCTCCTCCATCACACCAATGCACTGATGAACCGATGCACCAATGAATTGATGAACCAATCATACCATCGTTTGCAAGCCGCCTTCTTTCGGGTACAATCGCTCCATGCCGCTGGTCTCCGTGCTTCTGCCCTGCTACAACGCCGCCGACACGCTGGAGGAGACGCTGGAATCGCTGGCCGCTCAGACATGGACGGATTTCGAAGTGGTGGCGGTGGACGACGGCTCCGAGGATGCCACAGCGGAGATATTACGAGCCTGGGCCGACAGGGATTCCCGTTTTCGGGTTTTATCCTGCTCCCACGGCGGGGTGATCGCCGCCGCCAACGCCGGCCTGAAAGCCTGCCGCGGCGAGTTCATCGCCCGCATGGACGCCGACGACCGCGCTCATCCCGAACGGCTGGCGCTTCAAGTCGCCTGGCTGCAGGAGCATCCTGAAACCGCCGCCGTCGGCAGCCTGGTGGAAGGGTTTCCCCCAAATGAGGTGCGCGAAGGCTTCCGCATCTACATCGAGTGGCTCAACAGCCTGGTGGACGACGCCGACATCCGCCGCGAAATCTTCGTCGAAAGCCCGCTGCCTAACCCCAGTGTGACCTTCCGCCGCCCGTGGCTGGAACGCATGGGCGGCTATCAGGAGCGCGGCTGGCCGGAAGATTACGATCTCTATCTGCGCATGTACCTGGCCGGGGCGCGCTTTGCCAAAATCCCCCGCGTGTTGCTGAAATGGCGCGAACATCCACGCCGTCTGACGCGCACCGACAGCCGCTACTCGCTGGAGAATTTCCTGCGCTG
>RFKO01000015.1 GCA_003694235.1 Anaerolineae bacterium | reverse complement strand
GTTCTTCCCCGGCGGCGATATCGGCCGCCTGGCAGTGTGCGGCACGGTCAACGACGTCGCCATGCTGGGGGCCGAACCGCGTTACCTGACAGCCGGTTTCATCCTCGAGGAGGGTCTCTCCATCCAGACGCTGGAGCGGGTGCTGGAGTCCATGCGCCAGGCCGCCGACGAGGCCGGGGTGCAGATCGTGGCCGGCGATACCAAGGTGGTGCAGAAAGGGCTGGCCGACGGCATGTACATCACCACCGCGGGCGTAGGCGTCCGTCGCGGGGATCTGACCCTCGGCGGGGAGCGCGCCCGCCCCGGCGACGTGGTCATCCTCTCCGGCACGATCGGCGACCACGGCATCGCCGTGTTGAGCGCCCGCGGCGAACTGGGTTTCGCCGCCGACATCCGCAGCGATGTCGCCCCCCTCAACCACATGATCGCCGCGCTGCTGGAGGCCACCGCCGGCGTTCACGTGCTGCGCGACCCCACCCGCGGCGGCGTCGCCACCACGCTCAACGAAATCGCCCGCCAATCCGGCGTGTGCATCGAGATCGAAGAAGATCGCCTGCCCGTCGCCCCGCCGGTCGCAGCCGCCTGTGAGATGCTGGGGTTCGACCCGCTCTACATCGCCAACGAGGGGAAACTCATCGCTATCGTGGAAGCCGATGCCGCAGCAACGGCGCTGGAAGCGCTGCGCGCCAGCCGCTACGGCGCGCAGGCCGTGGTCATCGGCAAGGTCACAGAAACACCCGCCGGGCGCGTGCTGATGAAAACCGCCATCGGCGGCCGCCGTGTGGTTGACATGCCCGCAGGCGAAGTCTTACCGCGCATTTGCTGACGGGAAACATGAGCGCTCCTGAACCTGTCCGCCGCGCTGCCGCGCTGCTCAAAGCCGGTAAACGAGCCGAAGCCCTGAAAGTTCTGAAGGCGTACCTGCGCGCCAACCCTTCCTCCGAGGAAGCCTGGTACCTGCTCAGCTTTGTGCTTACGCAGCCTGCACAGCAAATCCGCTGTCTGGAAGAGGTGCTGCGCCTCAATCCGGAGAACGAATATGCCCGCGCCCGCCTGGAGAAGATTCAGAGCGCCGCGCCGCGGCGCAAAGCGCGGGCAAAACGCAGCGGCAAAATTCTGCTCCCTCTGCTGCTGGCAGCGACGGCGATCTGCCTGGGAGCAGGTCTGTTCATCTTGCGCCCATGGGAACGGCTGACAGCCGCGCCGCCGACTCAGCCGCAGCCCGTCTCCGGCGCGACGCCCACCGCCGGGCAGACAGCGACGCCCCTACCGACACCCACGGCCTCCGCGACGGCCTCCCCCACCCCCTCCGTCACACCCACGCCGACCGTCCCGACGCCCACCGCGACGCCCGTGCCGGCGACGCCCACTCCGGACGCGGCCGCCACCATTCGCCCTCAGATCCAGGCCATCGAGACGCAGGTCGCCCAACTGCGCGGCCTGGACAGCCTGACACCTGTCGAAGCGCACATCATCTCCCCGGAGAGCGCCCACGCCATCCTGGAGCGCGCCTTCCGCGAGCAGAACACCGAGGCGAGCGTGGACGACCAGGCGCTCGTCCTCACCGCCCTGGGGCTGCTCGACCCGACCTACGACCTGTACGGCGAAATCGTCCGTCAGCTGGGAGAGGGGCTGGGGGGCTTCTACTTCCCCTGGTCGGACGAGTTGTATGTCCTCGGCACGCAGTTTGGCGCGCTCGAGCGTCTGGTGTACGCTCACGAATACACCCACGCCCTGGCCGATCAGCACTACCACCTGGAAGAGATGGGCGTGTATCCCATCTGCACCCGCGAGGGCGACTATTGCGCCGCCGTCAGCGCGCTGGTGGAAGGAGAGGCCACCTACCTGATGTGGCAATGGGCGGAAAACTACGCCACGCCGCAAGACGTGGAGGAAATCGTCGCCCGGCAGGATACGTTGTTCAACCGCACCCTCACCAGCACCACCCTGCCGCCGCCGTATCTGACGCGTCTGGAAACCTTCCGTTATCAGGATGGCTATGATTTTATCGACGCCCTCTACGCGGTAGGCCGCTGGAAGATGGTGGACATCGCTTACGCGGAGCGACTGCCCCAGACCAGCGAACAAATCCTGCACCCGGACAAATACACCCAACGCGAGGTCGGTCTCCCGCTGGAAGCGCCCCCGCTGGCCGACATCCTCGGCCCGGACTGGCGCTTTCTGGGCAGCGACACGCTGGGCGAACTGGGCACCCAGATGGTGCTGGGCTACGGCGCAAACTACCTCACCCAACTGGATCAGGAAACCGTAACCCTGGCCGCGGAAGGCTGGAACGGCGACCGCTATCAGGTGTACTACCACGGCAAAAGGCGGCAGACTGTACTCGCCGCGCAATGGGCCTGGGACAGCCCTCAGGATGCAGCAGAATTCTGGGATGCCATGCAGCAATATCTCACCCTGCGTTATCGCGGCCTGAGCAGCGACGAAGCGGGCGGCCTGTGCTGGGAAAAACCCACCGAAAGCATCACCTGCATCTTCCAGGGAAAGGCACAAACCCTGTGGCTGATCGCCCCCGACCTGGAAACGATCACGCGGCTCAAGGCGCAATATCCCTCCTTCCCGTGACCTCTTCTCCTTCCCCCTCGCCTCGCCTTTTCGTGTGCGCCTTGTGGCCCCCGGCTGCGCTGCTGGTGGCCGAGGCCGCCAGCCTGGGCGTGATCGCCGCCCACGCCGGCGCGCCGCCCGTCAGTCCGCCTTCCCTGCTCACCGCCCTGATCATCCTGACGACCTGCCTGCTGCCCGCCGTCCTGCGACCGGCCCACCAGCACACGCTGGCCGGTCTGTTGGGCATTGTTTTCGCCGCTTTTCTGCTGATCCCCTTCGAGCCGCCGCTGGAGGATATTTTACAAAGCAACCTGCGAGAGACGATTTTTTCGCCCTATCTGGGATTCCGGCTGGTGAACGGCAATCTGATCGGCCCGTTGTTTTTCCACCTCACCCACATTTTCCCGCGGCGGGCCGGCATCCCCAAAAGCCGCCTGCTGGCCGCCTATCTCGTCCCAGGCGCGCAACTGTTGTTGTTCTTCGCCATACCGGTCGCCTCTCTCCGCCGGGCGCTGTTCATCGGCATGATCGTCACGCTGTTCGCGCTCACCGTCTGCGGTATGCGCCAATTGCTGCTGGTCAGTCGCGACCCTGCCCCCGAGCGGCGCAGGGAGGCCCAGCAGGCCCGACTGCTGCTCGCCGCGCTGCTGGCAGCCAACAGCGGCATTGTGCTGCGCCTGCTCTTTTCTCTCTTCCTGGGCACCACGCTCCCCTACAACTTCGCGCTGGTCACGCAAATCCTGTTACCGCTGGGGATCGCTTACAGCATCCTGAAACACGACCTCTTTGGGATTGACGCCGCTTTGCGCCGCGCCCTGGCCTACGGCGCGCTCTCGCTCATTGTGCTGGCGCTTTACCTCGGCCTGACGCTGGCGTTGACCGAGTTGCTGCGACAGGTCTTCGAACCGTACCGCACACTGGCCGCTTCGATCGGCGTGCTGCTGGCCGCGCTGGCCTTCAACCCCCTTCAGATGCGCCTGCAAGCGCTGATAGACCGCCTGTTGTATCCCGACAAACTGCGCTTTCGCCAGGCCGTCGGCGAGGCTCAACAGGCGCTCAGCCGGGTGGTCTCCCGCCAGCAGATTTTCACACTGCTCAACGAAACCTTCCCGCAGGCGATCGGCTGCCGCTGGGGGCGCATCACCCTCGCGCCCGCACCCGATGTCCCGCAGGATTTCCCCTCGCTGCCCATGTGGAGCGCACCGCTGATTGTAGGCGGCGCATCGCTGGGACGGTACTGGCTCGGCCCGCGGCAGACCGGCCCGTCGTTCGAGCGGGAAGAGCAGGTCCAACTGCGCGCCCTGACCACCCAGGCCGCGCTCGCGCTGGCCTACGCCCGCGCGCTGGAGGAGGTCAACGCCCTCAACCGCGATCTGGAGCGCCGTGTGCGCCAGCGCAGCGAGCAGGTGCTGGCGCAGCAGCGCACGCTGGCCGCGCTCTCGGAACGGCAGCGGCTGGCGCGCGAACTGCACGATTCGGTCAACCAGACGCTTTTCTCCATCAGCCTGAGCGCCCGCGCCATCCGCAACCGTCTCCCTCCGCAAGCCGAAGAGACCGCCGCCGACCTGAGCGCGCTGGAAGCGGCCGCCCGCCAGGCGCTCGGCCAGATGCGCGCCCTGATGGCGCAGTTGCGCGCCCCGCTGGAAGAGACACAAACACCCTCGCAGCGCGTTGACCTCGGCGAGCGTCTGCGACAAAGCGTCGCCGAACTCGCCGCAAGCGCCAGGGCGGAAATCCGGCTCGACCTGCCGGAGAATCTCGATCTGCCGGCCAAACAGGCAGAAGAAATTCTGGCCATTCTGCACGAAGCGCTGCTGAACGCGCTGCGCCACAGCGGCTCAGATGCCATTTCCTGCCGCCTGACAGTGGACGAAGCCGGCCTGTGCGCCGTGGTGAGCGACGAGGGGTGCGGCTTCGTGCTCGCCGAAGCCATGCAGATGGAGGGACACTTTGGGCTGCGCGGTATGCAGGAACGCGCCGCCATGCTGGGAGGCCGGCTGGAGGTGACATCCACGCCGGGGAGAGGCACCACCATCGCGCTGCGCATCCCGTCCCAGGAGGAAGAATCATGATCCGCGTTTTGATCGCCGATGACCACGAAATCGTGCGCAAGGGACTTCGCCTGACCATCACCGGCGAGTCCGACCTGGAACTGGTCGGCGAAGCGCAGAACGGCAGGCAGGCCGTCGCGCTGGCGCAGTCCACCAACCCGGATGTCGTCCTGATGGACATCCGCATGCCGGAGATGGACGGCATCCAGGCCACCGCCGCCATCCACCGGCAGTTGCCGACATGCGCGGTGCTCATCCTGACCAGTTTCGGCGACGACCCCGAACTGTTCGCCGCCCTGCACGCCGGCGCCAGCGGATATCTGCTGAAGGACATCAGCGGAGACGAACTGGTGGCCGCCATCCGCGGCGCGGCGGAAGGCAAACCGCAACTGCATCCCCAAATCGCCCGCCGTTTGATGCAGCAGGCTCCGGCCCCGCCCAATCCCTTTGCCGACCTCACCCCGCGCGAGACCGACGTCCTGCGCCTGCTGGCGCGCGGCCTGACCAATCGCCAGATCGCCGAGACGCTGGTGGTCTCGGAAAACACCGTCAAAGGGTATGTCAGCACCATACTGAGCAAACTCAACCTGCCCGACCGCACCCAGGCTGCCCTGCTGGCCGTGCGCTACGGGCTGGTCGGCACCGAGGAACTGCCGCGCATCCCTGACGAAAGGGGGAATATCACTCCCCTCTGAGGTAGGACGCCAAAACCCTCCTCCTGCAGGATGCGCCCGGCGCGGTGCGCGGCTATACTGATACTCGATGAACGCCTGCGCACTCCCTCCGGGGCCTGCTCGCCCCCTCCCGTGGTGGAAAACCCGCCCTCGCAACAGCCGCCTGCCGCGCGCCCTGCAAGCCCTGGCACAGCAATACGGGGACATCGTCCGCTTCCGGCTGGAAGGCAAAAACGGTTACTTCCTGAATCACCCGCGTTTCATCGCCGCAGTGTTCCAGGCCGAGGGCGACGCCTTCGCCCCCGAGCCGGGGC
>RFKO01000095.1 GCA_003694235.1 Anaerolineae bacterium | reverse complement strand
GTCACGCGCGCGGTGAAAGTCTCTCCCAGGAAAGAGTCCACCCTGACGCTGGCCTGATCGCCGAGGTGGATGCGGCCGTACTGGCTTTCGGGGATATACACCGTGACCGTCAGCTCATCCAGGTTGCTGATGACCAGCTCGGTCAACCCTGGCTGGATCAATTCGCCGGGGTCTATGTTGCGTGTGGTGACCACGCCGGCCATCGGGGCGTGAATGGTCAATTTGTCTATCAGCACCTGAATGGCTTGCAGGTCGGCCTGGGCGACTTCAATCTGAGCGTGGGCAACGGCCAGTTCCTCCGGGGTGGGTGATTCGGCCTGGGCGAGGGCCAGTTGAGCCTGTGCGTTTTCCAGACGGGCCTGCGCCAGGGCGACCTCGTCGGGATCGGGGCCATTGCGGCGCTTCTCCACCTCGCGCCGGGCGGCTTCCAGCTGCGCCTGGGCGAGCGCCAGGTCGGCTTCCGCCTGGGCGATGTCGAGTTCGTTGCCGGTGGAGGTCAGGTTGTTGTACAGCCGAACCGCGGCTTCGTATTCCTTGCGCGCCTGCGCCAACACGCTGAGGGCCGCGGCGCGCTCCAGATTGTCCTCCGGTTTGTCGGCAACTTTGTCGAAATCCTTTTGCGCTTTGTCCAGCGCGTCTTTGGCCAGCACCATGTTGGCGAAAGCCTGGTCGATATCTTCCTGAGGGGCCTGTCGTTTCAGGTTGTTCAGGCGTCTCTGGGCGGTATCCACCGCTTTTTGTGCTTTGGCCACCGCCTGCTGCGCTTCGGCCAGCGCCACCTCGGCGTTGCGATAGAGCGCGTCGAGCGCCTGCTGGGCGGCGATCACTTCCAGCTGCGCTGCTGCGATGGCGGCCTGGCGCTGTTGCTCGGTCGAACCCGCAGCCACCAGGTCGTAGTTCGCTTGCGCCACCGCGAGCGCGGCCTTCGCCTGGTTCATCTGAGCTTCCAGGATGGGGTCTTCCAGTCGGAATAGCGGTTCGTTTGGCTGGACGGGTTGCCCTTCTTCGACGAAAACTTCGGCCACGCGTCCGGCCTGCTCGGCCGAGATGGCGACTTCGCGGGCTTCAACCACGCCGGAAGCCTGAATCACACCTTCAACTTCAGAGGCTGGCAGGGTGCTACAGCCTGCCAGCAGAGCGGTCAGGGCGAGGATGATGGTGAGCAGCGGACACTTTTTCATCGGTCAACTCCTTGTACGCGAGGCGGCAGATGTTCATGCCGACATGGCGGCGATGAACACATCTTCGAGCGTGGGTTCAATGGTCTGGATGCTCTCCAGCGCGATGTGATTTTCGGATAGCAACGCAGCGATACGCTCACCGGCCGCCTTGGGTTGTGGGGTTACGATATGGATCATTGCGCCGTACAACTCGATATCCGTCACCGGTAGCAGTTGCTGCTTCTGGGCGTTCAACAACACCTGCATGGCCTGGGACGGGTTCTGACAGGCGATTTCCAGTATCTGGCCGCTCATTTTTTGCGCTTTGATCTCAGAAGGCGATCCCAGCGCGATGATGCGGCCGCGCTGGATGAACGCCAGGCGGTGACAGTGTTCGGCTTCGTCCATGTAATGGGTGGTGACGAAAATGGTGACGCCTTGCTGGATGAGGCGGTAGAGCAGGTCCCAGAAGGCGCGCCGGGAGACGGGATCGACGCCGGCGGTGGGTTCGTCGAGAAAGATGACCTCCGGTTGGTGGAGGATCGCTGCTCCCAGAGCGAGACGCTGCCGCCACCCCCCGGAGAGTTCCCCGGTTTTAATGTGTTCGCGCCCTTTCAGGTCGGCCAGTTCCAGCGCTGCGGCGATGCGCTCTTCCAGGCGGCGGTTGCTCAGGCCATAGGCGCGGCCGTAGAAGCGCAGGTTTTGCAACACCGTCAGGTCGTTGTACAGGCTGAAGCGTTGGGACATGTATCCCACGCGCGGGCGGATGCCGGCCGGGTCTTTGCGCACATCCTGTCCGAGCACCTCGATTTCGCCTTCGTCCGGCGCCAGCAATCCCAGAATCATGCGGATGGTGGTGGTCTTGCCTGCGCCGTTTGGGCCCAGGAAGCCGAAAATTTCGCCGCGCTGTACCTCGAACGAGATGTGATCCACGGCGGTAAAATCGCCGAAGCGTTTGGTGAGGGAAGTGACCTGGAGGGCGGGATTCATTGGTTCATTAGTTGCATTGGTCGGATTGGTCGAGTTGGTCGAAGTGGTCGGATTGGTCTGCGGTCTGTCGTCCATCGTCCATCGTCCGTCGTCCCTCTCAATCCAGCACCCGGCGGACATAGCGCAGCGAGAAGAAAGTGATCACCGCGCCCAGGACGGCCAGCGCCAGCAGGTTGGGCCAAAGCACGTCCAGGCCGGCGCCTTTGAGCAGGATGCCGCGCAGAATGGTCAGCCAGTGGTGGGCGGGGATGAAGTTGGCCAGCCACTGAAAAGCCAGCGGCATGCCTTCCACCGGCGCAGCGTAGCCGGTGAACATGAAGTCGGTCATGCCCACCAGCATCACCAGCAGGAAAGCCTGGTGTTGGGTGCGGGCGACGACCGAGATCACCAGCCCTTTGCTCAGTTCCACCAGCAGGTAGCCGAAGGCCACGATGAGCAGCAAGAGCAGCGAGCCGCGGATGGGTAGTTTGAAAATGTATCGCAACAGCAGCAACATGAGCAGGAAGTCGCTGTAGCCGATGATGACCACCGGGATGGCTTTGCCTATAATCAGGTCCGCTGAGGAGAAGGGCATCACCAGCAGTTGCTCCAGCGTCCCCAGCTCGCGCTCGCGGGTGAAAGCCAGGGCGGCGAACAGCAGGGCGGTGAACTCCAGCATCAGCCCAAATTCGGCGGGGGTGGTGTAATACGCATCTTTGAGCGTTTCGTTGAACCACACCCGCATGCTGAAGGCGAAGCTGGAAAACTCGTCCGCGGGCAGCCCCAGGCGTTCGATCACCAGTTTCTGGTTGAGGGCGTAGGCCACGCCCTCGATGGCGCGACGAGCCTCGGTGGCGGGGATGCTCTCTGCGCCGTTGAGCAGCACTGCGACCTGCGCCTGCCCGCGAGGATCGTGTATCTGCAGGCTGTAATCCGGCGGGATGATCACTGCGGTGTTGATCTCGCCGCGGGTGAGCGCCTGACGGACGCTTTCCTCGTCGGGGGCGTAACCCTGGAAGTCAAACGTGCCCGTGTTTTCGAGCGCCTGTACGAAGGCGCGGCTGGCCGCACTGCGGTCGTAGTCCACCACCACAAGAGGCAGGTTGGTGATCGGGCGAGAGGTCGCCCAGGCGACCAGCACCAGTTCCATCATACCGCCGATCAGCATGAAGGCCGGCAGCCACCAGTCGTTGCGCAGATGGATGAATTCTTTCTTGACCAGCGCCAGGATGCGTTTCATAGTCAGGAGTTACGCAGTTGAACCACGGAGACACGGAGTTCACCGAGATTTGCTGATAATTTCACGGAGTTTCTCCCGAAGTGCGTAAGTACGGTCATAGCTTTTTGCGGAAGAAGAGCGCGGCGATGCCGGTGAACATCACGCCCTGGAAGAGCAGCATGACGACGTAGGGCCACAGTTCCGCTATCCCCAGGGCGGGCAGGAAGATGCCGCGTGTGATGATGGCGTAGGGCGTGCCGGGCAGGAACATGGCCTCCAGGCGGACGAGCTCTGGTAGCGAGACCAGCGGGAAGAAGATGCCGGTCAGGAAAAAACCGGGGAAGAAAATCACCAGGAAGGAAAGCGCCAGGGCAGAGGCCTGCGAGGGCATGAACACCCCCAGCAGGATTCCCAGGCTGAGGATGGCGAACAGAAAGACGGCGGAGAGCATAAAGTACAGCAGAAAACTGCCGTTGAGTCGGATGTCGAACCAGGCGATGGCGAGCAGGGGGATCAGCACCACATCCACCAGGCCTACCAGCAGGTAGGGTAGCATTTTGCCGATCAGTAATTCGCCGCGGCCGATTGGCGTGGCCATCAACTGCTCCAGCGTGCCGTGCTCGCGCTCGTGTGCCAGTGCCAGCGCCACCGAGAGCGCCGGCATGCCCAGGATCATCGAGATCAGGCCGGGGATCAGATCGTTGCGCGGTTTGAGGCCGGGGTTGAACCAGGCGCGGATGCGGATGTCGATGGGGGTCAGGGCGCGCTCGTCAATCCCCAGCTGACGGAGCTGGTTGGCCAGCGCCTGGGTGACGAAGGTTTCGGCCCGCCGCGCGATGTGATCCACGGCAAAGCCGCCGCTATCCGGCTCGGTGCCATCTATGATCACCTGCAACGGCAGGCCGCGCAGCGTTTGCAGATCGTTGGCAAATGTCGGCCCGATGACCAGGGCGGCTTTGATCTCGCCTCTCACCAGCAGGCGCTCCACTTCCTCGTAGGAGGCGACAAAACCATACAGATCCAGGTCGCTCCCTGCGGTGATTTGCTGCACGAAGGCGCGCGAGGTTGGGCTTTGATCATAATCCAACACGGCCAGGGAGACATGCTGGATGTCCACGGTGAGGGCATAGGCCATGAACATCAACAGCAGCACCGGCGTGAAGATGACCGTGATCAGCGTGCCCCGGTCGCGCAGGATGTGGCGAATCTCTTTGCGGGTGACGGCCAGGATGTGTGCGCTTTTCATGAGGATGTGCTCTCGCTTTCCAGCCGGCGGATGAGGGAGATGAAGGTCTGCTCCATGCGCGGGGTGGTGCGCCGCAGGCCGCGATAGGCGATGTCCTGAGCCTCCAGCGCGTCGGCGATTTGGGCCATGCGTTCGGCGGCGTTGTCCACCAGAATGTGCAGCGCTTCGCCGTAGGTCTGCACCTCGCGCACGCCCTCCAGTGAGGCCAGCAGATGGCGGGCGGCGCGCCAGTCGGCGGGCAGGATTTCGATGACCTCGGCGCCCAGACTGTTGCGCAACGCCTGAGGGGTATCGCAGGCGACCAGCCTGCCCCGATACATCAGGCCGACGCGCGAACAACGGTCGGCCTCGTCCATGTAGGGAGTGCTGATGACGATGGTGGTGCCCTGGGTGTGCAGTTCGGTCAGAATATCCCAGAATTCTCGCCGCGAAATCGGATCCACGCCGGTGGTCGGCTCATCGAGGAGCAAAATTTCGGGCTGGTGGATCAAGGAACAGGCCAGCGCCAGTTTCTTTTGCATTCCGCCGGATAGGTGCGCGGCGCGCCGATGGCGAAACTCGCTCAGTGCGGCGAACTGCAACAGACGTTCCATGCGCGCCTGTCGCTCTAGAGGGGGGACGTCATAGATTTCGGCGAAGAAGGTCAGGTTTTCGACCACTGAGAGCTGCGCGTAGAGGCTGAAGCGCTGTGCCATATAGCCGATGCGCGCCTTGACCGCCTCGGCCTGGGTTTTCAGGTCGAAGCCGGCCACCTGCGCTTCGCCCGCGCTGATGTCCAGCAACCCGGCCAGCAGGCGCAGCAGCGTGGTTTTCCCCGCGCCGTCTGGGCCGACCAGCCCAAACAGTTCCCCGCGCTGGATTTCCAGGCTCAGGCCATCCACGGCAGTGACTTTCTTGAAGTCGCGTCGGAGTTCTCGCGTCAGGATGATGGCGGGCATATCGGCAG
>RFKO01000094.1 GCA_003694235.1 Anaerolineae bacterium | reverse complement strand
TGAGGGAAAGGCTCGCCAAAAGGCCGCCGATCCACGCCGACCACGCGCCAGCCGCGGGCGGCGAACAGGCTCACCGTGGCGCGTCCAATTCCTCCCGCCGCGCCGGTGATACATACCGTTCGATTCTTCATCCAAAACCTCTCTCAGAGTGTGAGATGTGCATTATAATTTGACGTGAGATCATCTGCAATCAACAAGGAGCAAGATGAACGAAGACTCTTATCCCGGTTCCAGACCCATAAACCAGACCCACTAAGGCCCTCCCCGCGCCTCCCGCGGATGGTTGGGTTTAGTGGGGAAATTCATCAACCCAGGAGGCGCCATGAGCATTCAAAACATCGACCAGATTCTGGACCTGGTGCAATACGCCCTGGAACAGGAAGACCTCGACCAGGCGATCCGCTATCTTTCCACGCTGAAATCCCCCGATCAGGCCGACATCTTCGAGGAACTGGAAGAAGATGAGCAGGCGGTCTTGCTGCAGCATCTCTCGCCGGAAGACTCCGCCGACATTCTGGAGGACATGGAAGACGAGGAAGCCGCGGAACTGGCAGACGCCCTTCCCCTGGAAAAACTCGCCCGCATCATCGACGAGATGGAGCCCGATGAGGCTGCCGATCTTCTGGGGGATGTCTCACCCGAAAAAGCGCGCTACCTGTTGACGCGTCTGGAAGATGCTGCCGAAATCCGCCCGCTGTTGATCCACCCCGATGACAGCGCCGGCGGCCTGATGACCTCCGAGTTCCTGGTTTTGCTGGAAGATATGACCTGCGCCGAAGCGTTGACCACCATCCGCTACTGGAACCCCGAACAGGATGACATTTCTTACTTTTTTGTGGCAGATGAAGAACGCCATCTGCGCGGCGTGGTCAGCCTGCTGAGGCTGGTCTCATGCAGCCCTACCGTGCGCGTGGGTTCGATCATGGACCGGGATGTGATTTCCATCCGCGCAGGCGCCGACCAGGAAGAAGCCGCCCGGCTGATGTCCCGCTATGATTTGCTGGCGCTGCCGGTGGTCAACGAGAGGAACGTGATCGTCGGCGTGATTACAGTGGACGATGTGCTGGACGTTTTGGAAGAGGAAGCCACCGAAGACATCCAGCGCCTGGGCGGCGCCGAACCGCTTGATCAACCCTATTTGCTCACGTCCGCCTGGGAATTGTTCAGAAAACGCATCGGGTGGCTGATGCTGCTCTTCGTCACCGGCAGTCTGACAGGCACAGTACTGCGCATCTTCGAGGAAGATCTCTCACGCGTGGTATCGCTCTCTATTTTCATTCCCCTGCTCATCGGCACAGGCGGGAATGCCGGTTCGCAAACCACCAACACCATCATCCGTGCGCTGGCCGTTGGCGATATTGACCTGAAGGACGCTTTTCTCACATTGTGGCACGAAGTCCGCGTCGGAGTGCTGATTGGTGTAGGAATGGGTATTTTTGGTTACATACGTGCCATCATGTGGCATGTGCCGCCGGAAGTGGCCTTCACCGTGGCCATTGCCATTTTTGCTGTGGTCGTGTGGGCCACCAGCATGGGTTCCATCCTGCCAGTCGTAGCAACCGCCCTGAAGATCGATCCGACAGTGGTCTCCGGCCCGGTGATGAGCACACTGGTGGATGCCACCGGATTGTTGATTTACTTCACCATCGCCCGCATGGTCGTACTGCGAGGGATGTAGCCATTCACTTCAACAACTTCAGGAACTCGTCCGGTGCCGGTTCAGCGTCTCGCAATATCTTTCGCAACAAACCCCGCCCGACATCCTGCCCCGCATGAATGGGGAGAGTGACCACTCTCCCGTCGGGATGGCGCAAGCGGGCATGGCTTCCCTTTTGCCGAACGACCTGAAATCCCGCCTTTTGCAAAGCGCGCCAAACTTCCCCCGCCTTGAGCATTGGAATCTTTCCCATCAGACCGATACTTTTTGTACACCAATGAATTCGGACGCCCCCAATACGTCGTCGGTTGTGTCTTCCAGTGCCAGGGCAATGACCTCGCGGATGTTCCGCATGAGTTCGTCCAATGTGCGTCCCTGTGCGTAACAGGCAGGGATTTGGGGCACCTCCCCAACAAAGAACCCGTCTTCGTCCCGTTCAATGACAACATAAAATTCTTTTTTCATCCCACGTTTCATCCTTTCATGTCGCTCAATCCAAGCCCCTCCAACAAATTCTTGATCGTGTTCCAGTGCACGCGCTCCCAGGCGGCAGGGCTGGAGTTGGCGTTGTGCGGCGCGAGCATCACGTTGTCCATCTGCAGGAGCGGGCTGTCTTTGGGCAGCGGCTCGACCTCGAAGACATCCAGCGCCGCACCGCCCAGGCGACCGCTGCGCAGCGCGTCGATCAGGGCAGGTTCATCCACAATCGGCCCGCGGGCGGTGTTGATCAGCACCGCGCCGGGTTTGACCTGCGCCAGCGTTTCGGCATTGATCAGATGATAACTGGTCGGGTTGAGGTCGGCGTTGATGGAGATGAAATCAGCCTGCGCCAGCAATTCTTCCAGCGAGACCATGCGGATGCCGCTCTCGGCCACGAAAACGTGGTCGATCTCCACGATGTCGTTGCCCAGCACGGTCATGCCGAAGGCGCGGGCGCGGCGCGTCACCGCTTTGCCGATGTTGCCCACGCCGATCACGCCCAGGGTGCACTCGCTCAGGCTGCGTCCCGGAATTTTCTTCCACTCGCCGCGCTTCATGGCCGCGTCCATCCACGGCTGACGGCGGGCAAAAGCCAGAATGTAGCCCATCACGGTATCGGCCACCGGCAGGGTGAAGGCGTTCGGTGTGTTGCCGATCTTCACGCCAAAGCGGGCGCAGGCTTCCTTGTCAATCGAATCGATGCCCGTCCCCCACTTGGAGATCACCTTCAGGCGCGGGGCGCAGGCTTCCAGCACGCG
>RFKO01000093.1 GCA_003694235.1 Anaerolineae bacterium | reverse complement strand
TGCTCTCGGCGCTCTATGCCTGTGACGAGCGTCTGCTATGCGAGGGAGTGGTCGCCCGTTTGGGGCGTTTTGACCCCGATCCGGCGTGGCGGACTGCCTGGCGAAGCCTGGATGAGCGCGTGCAGGCAGCGCTGGAGAGGCAACGTGAGGGGGAGGGCGCTCTGGTGCGGGCGCTGTTTGGTGTGTTGCCGGATGGCGCGCAAGTTGTGGTCGCGAACAGCCTCGCCATCCGCCTGGTGGACGAATTTGTCCCCGTCCTCTCTCGTCGCCTGTTGCTGTACGGCAACCGTGGCGCCAGCGGCATCGATGGCACGATTTCCACCGCCCTGGGTGTCGCCGCGGCCGGTGACGCCCCCACCATGCTGTTGACCGGCGACCTGAGTTTCTTCCACGACCAGAACGGCCTGCTGGCCCTTCGGGAGGAAGGGGTCAAACTGGATATTGTGCTGCTCAACAATGACGGCGGCGGCATCTTCCACCGCCTGCCGATTTCCCGCTTCGAGCCGCCTTTCACCGAGGCTTTTGTCACGCCGCACGGACTGGATTTTTCCCATACGGCGCGGCAATACGGCCTGCGCTACCGCCGGGCGATGCCGGAAGAAGCCCCCGCAGCCCTGAGCGCAGCCCTGGCCGACCGGCAGACTTCGCACCTTCTCGAAATTCACACCGACGCCGCTGCCAGCGAAACCCTGCGCCGCCGTCTCCTCGCCAGCCTGGGTACGCTGACGAACGCTCCCTGACTGCCCGAACCAACCCGACCAATTCGACTAACACGACCAATCTGACCAACTCGACCAATCCGACCAACAGACCAATGAACCAATGCAACCAATGAACCAATGGACTAATGAACCAATGAACCAAAACACCATAACCCCCGCTGCCAACTGGCAGACTGTACGCCAATACGAAGATATAACCTATCACGCCGCCGATGGCGTGGCGCGCATCGCCTTCAACCGCCCCGAAGTGCGCAACGCCTTTCGCCCGCAAACGATCGATCAGATGATCGACGCTTTCCGGCATGCCTGGATGTCGCAGGAAATCGGTACCATCCTGCTGACCGGAAACGGCCCCTCGCCCAAAGATGGTGTGTGGGCGTTCTGCGCCGGCGGTGATCAGCGCGTGCGCGGGCGCGGCGGCTACGAAGGCGGCTACGAACTGCCCCGCCTGCATGTGCTGGAATTGCAACGCATCATCCGTTTCATGCCCAAAGTGGTGATCGCGGTGGTGCCCGGCTGGGCGGTCGGCGGTGGCCACAGCCTGCATGTAGTCTGCGACCTGACCATCGCCAGCAAGGAGCACGCCCGTTTCCAACAGGCTGATGCCCGCGTGGCCAGTTTCGACGGCGGCTTTGGCTCGGCTTACCTGGCGCGCATGGTCGGGCAAAAGCGCGCCCGCGAGGTGTTCTTCCTCGAGCAGGTGTACTCCGCCGAGGAAGCCTACCAGATGGGCATGGTCAACAAAGTGGTGCCGCACGCCGATCTGGAGAAAGTGGCCTTTGAGTGGGCGCAGATCATCAACCGCAAAAGCCCTACCTCGATTCGCATGCTCAAATTTGCCTTCAATCTGGTGGACGACGGCCTGGTGGGGCAGCAGATCTTCGCCGGCGAGGCCACGCGCCTGGCCTACATGACCGACGAAGCCCAGGAGGGGCGCGACGCCTTTTTGGAAAAGCGCCCGCCCGATTTCAGCAAGTTCCCCCGCTGGGCGTAGCGAGATGGACGGCAGACCACGGACAGCAGACCGCGGACAACAGACCGCCGATAGGATGACTAATGCAACCAATGTGACCAATGCAACTAATGCACCGATGAACCAATGAACCAATGAACCAATGAACCAGGACTTCCTCTCCCTCGCTGCCGCTTCCCACCCTCACCGCCTGGCGATCTGGGATGGTGAAACGCGCCTGAACTACGCCCAACTCAATCGGCGGGTGGCGCAGATGTGCGCCCGCCTGCACGCGTGGGGGGTGCGCCGCGGCGAGCGGGTGGCGGTTTTGCTGCGGCGCGACCTGGAGTCCATTCTGCTGGTTCACGCCCTGGCCCGTCTGGGGGCGGTTCTGGTGCCGCTCAACACCCGCCTGACCCCCGATGAGATGCGCTGGCAGGTCGAGGCTGCGGATTGCGCTCACGTGCTCTCCTGTCTGCCGGGGGTGGCGTTGCCCGCTGCTGTGCCGCTCGCCGCGTTGCCCTCTGTGGCAGAAAGCGATACCTGGTTGCAGGGAACGTTGAACCTGGAATCTGATTTCGGTGTTCTCTTCACCTCCGGCACGACCGGGCGTCCCAAGGGCGCGGTGCTCACTTGGGGCAACCTGTTCTGGTCGGCGCTGGGATCGGCGTTTCGCCTCGGCGTGCTGCCGGATGACCGCTGGCTGCTCACCCTGCCGCTGTACCACATCGGCGGGCTGGCGATTCTCTTCCGCAGCGCGCTGTACGGCACGGCGGTGGTGCTGCCGGGTTTCCCTGACGACCGCTTCGATCTCGATGTGCTCCGCACCCGGTTGAGGGAATCGCGGCCGACGCTGGTTTCGCTGGTGCCCACGATGCTCTACAGACTTTTGCCGCAGGATACGTCCGGGCCAGACCGCCGCCGAGAGACCGCTGATGCTATCTCCTCCCTGCGCCTGATTCTGCTGGGCGGGGCCGCCGCCTCGCCCGAATTGCTGGCGCGCGCCTTCGACCTCGGCCTGCCGGTGGCCGTCACCTACGGACTGACCGAGGCCGC
>RFKO01000092.1 GCA_003694235.1 Anaerolineae bacterium | reverse complement strand
GGTGGGGGCGCAGCCGCAGATGACGGCGCCGGCCCCGTTGCAGAGCATGGGCGAGGAAGAAGGAGACGTAACGGAGGGGTTTGTACCTGCTGAACCAACACCGCCGAAAGAGGTCAGGGCACCCCAGCCGATGGTGTTGCCCCCGATGTTGCCGCTGTGGGCCACCGGCTTTCTGGCGTTCATCCTGGTGGCATTGGCCGTTTGGCTTCGCAAAATGCGATCAGGCTCTTGACGTTTTCCTGACGGGAGGGAGGTAGATTCTACGTATTCTGGTGAAGGTGACTTTCTCAGTTGGCGTGATTCGTTACGGGTTGTCGTCGCCGGATGCAGGCAGACAGGATGTCTGAACAGCAGGAGGAGTTCTTATGCTAAAATGAGAATGAGTATGCTTCTCGGAACGTATCTGTGACAGGTGGTGTCCCTGCCCCAGATTGCGCGGAGAGCCTGAGGAAAAAGTCGCCCGTTGCGCCTGGGGTTGGCATGTGTTGAAGGATGAACACAGTCAATGCCGGTGCTATGACTTTGAATAGTTCTATGTTTCGAAAGAGTTTCTACAAGGAGGAAGAAATGACAACAAGATATGCTTTCCTAAAACCGTTGGTGTTCGCGGCTCTGTTCGTTTTGGCTGTGGGCCTGGCGTGCGGTCCTTCGGCGACGCAGGAGGTAGCCCAGCCGGCTCAACCGGCCCAACCCGCGCAGCCTGCCCAGCCGGCCCAACCCGCTCAGCCCGCCCAGCCGGCACAGCCTGCCCAGCCGGCACAGCCTGCCGCCGGTACGGGCGCAGTGTCTTCGTTGCAGGATGTCCAGCAGGCGGTGATTCGGATCGAAGCTGTGGGCACTTTTTACCCCCTGGGCGAGGGGCCGGCCACAACCGGGTGGGGAGGCTCCGGTTTCATCATCGATCCCTCCGGACTGGCGGTGACCAATAACCACGTGGTTACCGGCGCTTCTTTGCTCAAAGTCTATGTCGGTGGGGATAATTCTAAGAGTTACAATGCCAGCGTGGTGGCTGTTTCGGAGTGTTCCGACCTGGCCGTCATCGATATCGAAGGTGAGGGATTCCCTTATCTGGAATGGTACCAGGGCGACATTACCGTGGGTATGGACGTTTATGCGGCAGGGTACCCTCTGCTCGACCCGGAGTACACACTCACCAAAGGCATTGTCTCCAAGGCAAAGGCCAGTGGGAATACCTCCTGGGCCTCGATTGAATCTGTTTTGATGCACGATGCCAGCATCAACCCTGGCAATTCCGGCGGGCCGTTGATCACACCGGATGGCAAAGTGGTGGGCATCAACACCTTCACCGGCTCTGCGCCGGCGGCCACCCAGTTCTTCGCTATCGGGCGAGATGTCGCCAAGCCGATCATCGAGCAACTGAAGGGGGGACAGGACGTGGACACCCTGGGCGTCAGTGGCGAGGCATTTGTGGTGGAGGATGTGGGTGTATCGGGCATTTGGGTGCAGTCGGTTGAGGCCGGCTCGCCGGCTTCCAACGCCGGCATTCAGGGCGGTGATATTATCCTCAAACTGGCCGATCTCCCCATGGGTGGTGACGGCACGATGTCGGCCTATTGCGACGTGCTGCGCTCTCACAAAGCGGGAGATGTGCTACGTGTGGAGGTCTATCGTTTCGCCACTGGCGAAAAGCTGGTCGGTGAGATCAATGGAAAGAAGCTGGAAGTGGTGTCCGGCGGCGATATGAGCGGAGGCGCGTCGGCGGGTACGTCCAGCGGCGGGCAGAGCAGTGATCAGACCGGTGGTCAGGCCAGCGGCGAAGCGCCGGCTTTCTTCACCGAAGAGTTCGACGAGACGCCGACGAACTGGTGGTGGATGACCACCCGCGGTGATAAAAACCTGTTCAATTTGTATACGGACAACGGAAAACTGGTCTTCGAGTTGAACGGTCAGAATCTCTACACCTATTTTTTCTATGATCCGTATATTTACTCATCGGTGCTGCTCGATACCCAGGCGGAGAATCGCGGCAAAAATAACAACAATGTCGGCCTGGTGTGTCAGGCATCGGAAGATGGCTGGTATGAGTTCAGCGTGGCCAACAACGGTCTATGGTGGCTGTGGGCATACAATGGTCGTACCGACAAATACAATATGCTGACCAACGGCGGCTCGACGGCTGTTCGCATGGGTAAGGATACCAACCGTTATTCGTTGATGTGTGACGGTAGCACGATCACGATGTACATCAACGGTCAGTTCATCAAGACGTACACCGATAAGACCTATGGCTTCAAAGAGGGGAAGGTGGGTATCGGCGTCTCTTCGTTCGATGTGCTGCCGGTCATTCTGCAGTTTGAATACATCACGATCGACCAGCCATAGCAAAAAATGCTTCGAAAGCGAGAACAGGGCAGCCATCGGGCTGCCCTGTTTGCTGTTCCATGATCAGTGGGTTTGCAAATAGTCGTAGCGGGCTTTCAAGGCGTTGTAGATATAGTTCTGCCACATCAGCACAATCCGATTCTGCCCGTAGGAATGGCTGGAATACGTCTGGATGATCAAGCGTCCATCCAGGCAGGTGACGGCGGTGGCGTAACTGTCCTTTACATTGGCCCGCGCCCGAACCTCAGGGGGTGATGGAAAACGTGATGCTTTGTCTCGCCATGTTCCCGGCCAGATCAATCGCCGTGATGGTCAGGGTGTGATCGCCCAGGCGGGGCGACCAGGGGTAGGCGAACGGTGGTTGCGTTTGGGTTTCCAGCGTTTCGCCATCCAGGGCATAGCGGATTTCGCGCAGCCCCAGATTGTCTTCTGCCTGTACCTGGAAAGTGAGCGGGGTGGCGGGAGAATATTCCAGCGTTGCGCCGTCTTCCGGGTAGCGTACCGTGACTTCGGGGGGCAGGTTGTCCACGGTGACCTGGATGGTGTGCGTATCCACGCGCTGATCCTGACGCAGCACAATGAGTTGCAGGGCATACAGGCCGTTCAGACCGCTTGTATCCCAGCGTCCCAGCAGGCCGTCCCTCACCGGGGTGGTGGAGGTTTCGCCCAGCGCCAGCCAGCTTTGGGGGTTGACCCCCTCGCCGATCTGCAGGCGATAAGAGACAAAGTCTTCTCCCGCTGCTGTGCCGCGAATCTCGACTTCCCCTCGCAGGGATGAGAAAATCTGCGGGGATTGGATAACTGCTGTGGGTGACGGCGTGGGCATATAGATCACGTCGTAAGCCTGAGGCGGGAGCGTGATGCCGGCCTGCCGCGCCCATTCCCGCGCCTCGGGGGGGACCATCATGTAGACGCGCTCTTCGATCAGCTCAGGGGGCGTGAACACCGTCGCCAGCCGGCCGGTCTCGCGATTGATTTGGAAACGGCGGAACAAGGTGTCCATCTGGGTGGGTTCGTGGCCGCTGAGAAAGACTTCGCTCACGATGCTGGGGCAATCCTCGCCGGGGAGCAGCCCGGAGGGGTCGCACACCTGCAGAATGCTGATGCCCGGCGGGGCCTCCCAGGTGATGGATGGCAGATCGCGCAGGGCGTACTGGCTCAACGCCCGCCACAGACCGGCGGCGTCTCTATAGCTCAAGGGGGCGGGCAGTTCTGCCTCCTCTGGCGCGCCGACCCACACCCCCACGACCAGTTGGGAGGTATAACCGATGGCCCACGCGTCGCGCCCCGTGACGGTGGCGCCGGTCTTGACCGCCACAGGGCGCCCGATCTCCAGTAAATTGGGATGTCCCAGGCGAGGCCAGCGGGCTGCCTCGTCGCTCAGCATGTGGTTGATCAGGTAGGCCAGTTGTTCGCTGGTAATCGGGAGAACATCGCTGGCAGTGCGTTCATACCAGCGCGCCCCATCCACCCCGCGGATAGCGAGCAGCGTTACCGGCGAGAAGGCGGTGCTTTCCCCTTCCGCTTCGATGTCTCCGGCGAAGCTGCCCCGGTTGGCCAGCGCGGCATACGCGCTGACGGCGTCGGTGAGCGTGCTTTCTCCCTCCTCCAGAAACCAGGCACAGCCGGCGCAGGCTGCCGTGACATCTTGCGGCGGGCGCGGCAGGGTGATGCCGAAGCGTTCCAGCGTGCGCCAGAAGTTGAGCGCCCCGACGCGTTCCAGCACGTTCAGAGCGGGTATCAGCGCATCGGTGGCCAGGGCGGTGCGCAAACGCATTGGGCCGAGGAAGTCCGCCTGCGGGTTGGCCATCCGCGAGATTTCCTCAGGATACAGCCCTGGGATGTCCCACAACAGCGTGGCAGGGTTGAAGCCGCGGGTGAAGGCGGTCAGATAGAGAAATGGCGTGAGCAACGAACCGGTGGGGCGCGGATTCTGGAAAGGCAGCGGGGAATCCGCGTCCATGGCCAGCACCTGTCCGGTGGCGGGGTCGAGAATCAGAACGGCGGCCTGGAGACTGCCGGCAGGGAAGCGCGTCTGGCCGCCAGGGGTGGGCAGCAGACGCGCGGGGGCACATTCCTCCGCGGGTGGGCTGTCGCCCGTTTCCTGTGCCAGGAAAATCTGGCGGGTACAGCGCACCTGTTGTTGTAATTCGAAGTCCAGTGAGGTGAGGATGTCAAAGCCGCCGCGGCGCAGACGTTCGGGCGGAATGATTTGGGCCAGTTGTTCCCAGACCAGGTCGAGATAGGCGTCGGCGATGGGGGGATCGGCTGTTTGTGGGGGCTGGATTTCCAGCGTGGAACGACGCGCGGCGCGCGCTTGCTGAGCGGTGATCAGGCCTTGCGCCAGCATGGCATCCACCACCTCCAGGGCGCGCCGACCGACTTCGTTGGGGGCGTTGTGCGGGTTGATGGCCGGCGCTTCGGCGACTGCAGCCAGCGAGGCGGCTTCCAGCAAGGAAAGTTTTGACACCGGCTTGCCAAAATAGGCCTCCGCGGCCTGGGCTACGCCGTACAGGTCCTCGCCGAAGTATGCGCTGTTGAGATACCATTGGAGCACTTTCTCGCGTCCATAGCGGTGGGTGATCTGCGCGGCCAGCAGGCGTTGACGCCATAGTTTCGCCGTGCCGTCCGGTTCATCCCAGAGCAACAAATCTCTGACCAGTTGCTCGGCCAGCGTGTACCGGCTGGGCGAGGTGCTTAGATTGTGAAAGCCCGGGTGTGTCCAGAAGGTGGGGTCCAGCGCGGCGATGAAGGCGTTAGCGAGGTCTGTCGGAATCTCGTCGTACGAGAGGGAGACGCGCTCCTGAACGGCGGGGTTTTCCAGCCTGAGCAGGACGTGTTGTCCGCTGCGATCGAGGAAGCGTGTGGGGTGGAGCAGCACGCCGTGAGGTGGATCGAGCAGGCTGCTCAGGGCTTCGGGGGCGGGGAGGTCTTTCAGCAGGATGGTGTACGCCAGCGTGGAGAGCAACAGGGCGATGACCATCAGCACAATGGTCAATACCAGCAACGTGAGCACGCTGCCCTGCAGCCAGGGGTGTTGTTGCTTCTGCTGACGCGTACGCCGTGCTGCGATGATTTGCGGAGCGGAGGGCATGTTTTGATTGTACCAAAGGAAAAGCCGGCCGCGAACACCTTCTGCTCCCCGATTTCGCTGCCGGCTTTCCTCGCCCAGGCAGGGCCCCTGCTGTCACACCACCCTTCACCTGCCTTCCGGTATGTTCAAGATTTGCCCCCAGCATACCAGAAGGGCGTTTCCAAAACGTTGCCATCGTTGACATGAGGGTGTCACCTCAGAGCATAGGGTGGCGGATGCACGGCTTCCTTAAAGTGGCGCCAAACATGCCCGTATCCAGGTTTGTCACCCTGAGACGCATCCGAAGGGTCTGCGGTTGTCCATCGTTGGGTGCCGTTCACTGCGTCAGATGCTTCGGCCTTAGGCCTCAGTATGACAAGGCCGGACTTTAAGAAAGCCCTGTTGGCAGATGGGAGCGGTATGGCAGAATCAGCAGTTCAGCCGGGACGAGAGGGTCTCCCACCAGTTGTGAAAGGCGTTTTGCAGTTCGGGGGTGTGTATCTGGCTGCGTAAGCGGTGGTAGATTTGATTCAGTTGCTCCTGGTGCAGCCTGCGAGCGGCCGGGTTGTCGGCGTCGAGAACCAGCAGCGTGGAAAGGGCCTCGATTTCACCCCAGGGGGAATCCATTTGCCGGGCGAAGGCAAGGGCTTTATGGCTGTGTATTCGGCTGAGATGGTCGTCTCCGCGCGCCCGCGCTGCGCCGGCCAGGATGTTGTGCGCCAGGCAGCTTTGGGGTCTCATGGCGGTCTTTTCCGCCTGTGCCAGCACTTCTCTGGCCTGGGGTTCGGCTTGCTCCCAATCTCTGCCGGCAGCCAGGGCGGCGGCGCGCACTGAGCGGGCCAGGAAGGCGCCCAGCTCAATACCGAAGGAGGCCATCCCCTGCTCTGCCTGGGCCAGCAGGGATAAACCGGTGTCCACCTCGCCCAGGCGATACAGCACCCCGCCGAGCAGGAACAGGTTGTACACGCCGGAAAAATGCTCACTGGCTTTCTGGAAGCCGCTCTCGAAGATTTCTCTGGCGCGGGCGAGCATGCCGAGGCGGCTGTACACGCTGCCGGCCTGGCTGCACCCCAGCGCGTAGACATCGGCGTAGCCGTGTTTCTCGCCGATGTGTTGCGCCTGACGGGCGTACGCCAGGGCGGCCTCTATCCTCCCCAACCCTAGCGCGCTCATGGCCGCGTAGGCATAAGTGTATCCCAGCATGCGCACGCCGCGGCTTTGCTCGCCCAGTTCGATGCTGCGCAGGGCGTGCCTCAGAGCGGCCGCGTATTCGCCCAGATATTGAAGCGCCAGCGCGGCGATGCTGTGCCCTGTGGTCAGGGCGGTCGCGGAAGAGATGGCCTCGGCATCTTCAATGGCCATGCGGGCGTGATAACTGCCCTGGGCCGGTTGGCCCTGGAAACAGCGCATCAAGGCAAGTTGATAATGCGTATGGCTGCGGTAACGGAATCCCTCGCGGGACTGGATATCGTGCTCCAGGCTGAGCGCCTCTTCCAGAATGCTGACAGCCTCGGGTATGCGACCGCTCATGTACAGGAACACACTGTGGTGGTTGTAGGCTTCGATCAGCATGTCACGGCAGTCCGTCTCCTGCAGGTAGTGGATGGCTGCCTCGGTTTCTTCCAAGCCGCGCGGGAAATCGTTGCGGGTGAAGGCAGCATCGCTGAGAATGTCGTGCCCGACGCCGAGCAGCGCCTCGCTGTTGCGCCGCTGTCCCAGCGAGATCGCATCGTTCCCCAGTTCCAGCAGGCCGGCGGTGTCGTTGACGTTGTACAGGATTTCATTCCAGTGCTTGAACAGGCGGAGAATCGTTTCGATGGGAATCTTTTGTGCCTCCGGATGGTCGAGCAAGGCGCGGGCGCGTTGGTAGGCGCGTCGGGCTTCTGGGAAGGCGGCAAGCCCGACGGCTGCGTCGCCGGCTTTCAACCAGTACAGGAATGCCGAGGGGATGTCGCCGGCGGCCTGGTAGTGGGCGGCCAGCAGGTTGGCGGCCGTGGCGGGCTGGTTTTCCTCCAGATACTGAGCCACGCGCAGATGATATTTGCAAGCTTCGTCGGCGGGAATGCTCTGCTCGGTCACCTCTTTGATGCTGTCGTGTACGAAAGTGTATTGCGCGTCCCCATCGGCGTGGGATTCGGCGCGCACCAGCCCGCGGTTTTCCAGTTCCGCGAGGGCTGCCGGTAGTGTGTTGGTGTCCAGACGGCTGGTGTGTCGGAGAGATGAAAGCGAAAAGCGTGTTCCGATGACGGCGGCGGCGTTCAGCGCTTCTCGCGCCGCGGGTGAGACCTGGCGGATGCGCGCCTGGAGCAGGTAGCGCAGGTCTTCGCTCAAGGGAAGCGGCTTTTCGCCCGAAAAATCAACCTCTTCTTCCGCGCGCGCCAACGATTCCAGCACTTCGAGGATGAAGAGGGGATTTCCGCCGGTGAACCGATGCAGCCTCTGAACGAAACGCGGCGAAGGCAGAATGCCGAGCACGTCGCTGATCAAATCGCGCGTCTCCTGTTCGGCAAGCCCGGACAGGTGGAGGATCAGACTTTCGCCGGATTGACGCATGGCTTCCAACCAGCGAGCGGCGTAGGGGGGCAGTTCTTCGTTGCGCGCCAGCACGGTGAGATTGGATTCTCCCCGGAAGGGCGGACGGGCGGCCAGGTAGGCCAGGGTGTTCAGCGTGGCCTCATCGGCCCATTGGGCATCGTCGAGTACCAGCCAGAGGGGGATTTCCTGGCTGAGGACGAGGAATGCCTGGCGGATGGCTTCCATCAGCAGACTGCTGGCCTGAGAGGGATCGGTTGGCAGCAGGGCGGGTTTTTCTCTATGCAAGAATTCCCTCGCCTCGGGGATCAGATGAACCAGTACGGTCAGCCAGGAAGTGGGGATGTTGATCCAGTGGTTTCTGTGGAGCGCGCTGCGTAAAACATCGCTCAGGGGTTGCAGTGGGATTGTGGCTTCCAGCGGCTTGCAGGTGGTTACCAGCACGCGCATGTAGGATTGGGCGCTGTTGGTGATGTGTTGCAGCAGGCGGGTTTTCCCTGCTCCCGATTCGCCCAACACAATCACCGACTGGTGATGTTCGATGGCGGTTTTGATAAGGGCGCGCTCCCCGGCGCGGCCGACAAAACCGGCCTGAAATGCCTGATGGACTTTCCAGGCCGGCAGCGTTTGCGGCGCAGTCAGGTGGCGTTGCTGCTCAATTGCCTGAACCAGTTCCTGCACCCTTCGACCGGGGGTGATGCCCAATTCCTGGCGGTATTGCTCTTTCAGTTGGTGGTAGTATTCCTGCACCTGTTGTATGCGCCCCATTTCGGCAAGCGACTTGAGTGCCAGATGGTGCAGGCGGTTGTTGAAGGGGTCGAGGCGCAGGGCAGCACGGGCATACTGCAGGGCCTCTTCCCATTCCGAGCAGGCGTAGGCATGGCCGGCCAGGCGCTCCAGAATGCTCTCACGCAGCCGTGAGAGATGCTGGTTGGTCTCGGTCAACCAGTGATCCAGGTAAGGCGTGCCGGGTATCGAGGCGTGAGAGAGGAACATGTCGCCTCGCCACAAGGCAGCGGCCTGCGCCAGCAAATCGGCTTGATGAGGCGGGAGCGGTTCGGTCAGTTTGAGCCGCCAGATCAGTTTCCCGGCCTGTTGAATCAATTGCTCGAAGTGGTGCTGATCCACCCACACGCGGTCGGGATCGAGTTTTATCCAGTTGGATTGGGTGATCAGCAGATCGGCGTCAGGTAAGTCGCTGCGCAGGCGGCTGAGCGCTACCCGGAGCTGGGAGCGGCTGTCTTCCGATACTTCTCCCCAAAACGCTTCCAGCAGTTCTTCGCGGGCAACCGGTTTCCCCTGCGAGGCGATAAAGTATAAAAGCGCCCGCGGCGTGCGGCGCTTAACGTTTACAGGCGTATTCCCCCAGAGGACTTCGGGCGGGCCGAGCAGGAGGACGTTGAGGCGTGTCATGGAAGGGACGATGGGCAGGGCGATTCAGGGGGCAATATTGTACCAAAATTGCAGCGAGTTTGCAGCAAACTGTTAACATCCGAAATACCCCGCTGTTACAGCGGGGTTGTCCCTCGCAGGCAGGATGAGCGCGCGTTCTCAGGCGTTCTGGGTGGCCTGGGCGGCGGTTTTCAGAATCTCGCGCGCCGAGTTCAGCGTGCCTTCGGAGATCTCGCCCAGCATTTGCGCCAGTTCGCGCAGGCGGTTTTCGCCCTGGATTTCCTCCGCCTGGGTAATGGTGCGTCCCCCTGTGATGAATTTTTGCACGCGAAAATGCTGTTTGCCAAAGGCGGCCAGTTGCGGCAGATGGGTGATGCACAACACCTGATGGTTGGTCGAAAGTTGCCAGAGTTTGTGCCCCACAATGAACCCGACGCGCCCGCCGATCCCCTGGTCAATTTCGTCGAATACCAGGGTGGGGATGTGATCCACGCGCGCCAGCACGTTCTTCATCGCCAGCATCAGGCGGGATGTCTCTCCGCCGGAGGCCACCCTGGCCAGCGGCTTGAAGCCCTCGCCGGGGTTGGTTTCGATCAAGAAGGTGATGCGCTCATGCCCATCGGCGGAGAAGGCGACGCGGCGTCCATCCGGCAGTTGCAGGCCGTCAGGGTCTTCTTCGGTGGTGAAAGCCACCTGGAAGCGGGCGCCGCTCATGCGCAGGTCGTTCAGTTCGCCTTCGATGGCCTGCTGGAGCATCTCGGCCGCCTGGTGACGCTTCTTAGAGAGGGCGAGCGCCTGCTCGCTCAGCCGGGCGAGCAGCGTGCGTTCTTTCTCCTCCAGTTGGGCGATGCGTTCCTCGGCGTGGGTGATCTCGTCCAGCTGCTGTTGGGCGTTCTCGGCGAATTGCAGGATGGCGGGGATATCGGGGCCGTATTTGCGTTTCAGGTTGGCGATCAGTTCCAGACGCTCTTCTACCTGATCCAGTCGTTGGGGGTTGAACTCGATGTTTTCCAGGTACAGGCGCAGGGCGCGGCTGAGATCGCTGAGTTCCTCGAGGGTGGCTGTGGCCTGTTCGTGTAGCGCTCGTTGGGAGCGGTCAACATCGGCCAGGTGGTCGAGCGCCGCGCTGACCTCGCCCAGCCGCTCGATGATCGAAGGCTCGTCTGGCGTGCTCTCGTCCAGCAACAACAGGGCTTTCTGTCCCAGCGTGGCCAGCTTCTCGGCGTTGGCCAGGCGGTTGCGTTCCTGTTCCAGTTCTTTTTCTTCATCCGCCTGCAGGGCGGCGGAGCGGATTTCGTTGATTTGATAGCTCAACAGGTCGGCGCGGCGGGCAGCCTCCTGTTCATTCTGGCGCAGGCGGCTCAGTTCCTGCCGGGTGCGCTGAAGGCTGGCGTAAGTCTGGCGATAAGCCTCCAGTTCTGCTTTGAGGTCGGCGTAGCGGTCGAGCAGGTGGATGTGTTCTTTTTCGCGCAGCAGCGAGAGGTGCTCGGACTGGCCGTGGATGTCCACCAGGTGCTCGCCCAGCTGGCGGAGCGTGCTCACGCTGGCAGTGCGGCCGTTGATGCGCACCACATTGCGGCTATCGCGCCGCAGTTCGCGACCCAACGTGAGGTAATCGGGGTCGTCCAGCAGCGCTTCGGCTTCCAGGATGGTGTGAATGGCCTCGCGGGAAACGGAGGGGATTTTGAAGGTTGCCTCGATCAGGGCGTAATCCGCGCCGCTGCGAATGAAGGTGGTGTCGGCGCGGCTGCCCAGCAAGGTGTTCAACGCGTCCATGATGATGGACTTGCCCGCGCCGGTCTCGCCGGTGAAGGTGATCAGGCCGTCCCGGAAGCGCAGGCGGAGTTTCTCGATAATGGCAAAGTTTTCGATGTACAGTTCGGTCAGCATGGCATTACCGTCTCAGGACCAGGCCGCTCAGGCGGGAGTACAGGGTGCTGGTGACGAGAATGATGTAAAGCCCGTCCCACAAGATGCTGAAGAAAGGAATATACCCTGTGAGCAAGTAGCCCAGGTCGCCTAACAGATGGGGCAGCGCGCCCAGCGCTGTGGCCGCGGCCAGCGTGATGAACAGGCGGCGTGAACGGCGGCGACGGATGACGAAGC
>RFKO01000091.1 GCA_003694235.1 Anaerolineae bacterium | reverse complement strand
CTGTTTACTGTTCACTGCTCACTTTCCAAAAACTCCAGCACCGCGGCTTCGACCTCTTCCGGCGTCAGTTCGTCGGTGTGGATGACCAGATCGGCGTGTCGGCGGGCGTGTTCCAGGCGGCGTAGTTGTTCCTGGTATTCGCGCTCGTGCCAGCGGAACCCCTTGCGTTGGATGGTGGTGGGGAAGGTGGCGTGCAGGTAAATCAGGATGTCGGGGGGCTGCCGGCGGCGGTACATGGTGGGGCTGAAAGAGTGCTCCTGGGCGATGTGGCGCACGCGGTAGCCGCGGCGGCGTAACCGGCGGGCGAGTTCGCTCTTTCCTGCGCCGCACACACCCACCAGACCGATGGTGAGGGGGTTATCCGCAGGCATGGTTGTGTTTGGCGACATGGCTGACGTGAGCCGCCTCTCCGAGTGTAGAGAGCATCTCGCCGGCTGGACGGACGCTGCGGAAGGGTAGACTTCATTTTTGGATGGGCAGCCGTACCGTCATGCGGCGGATGAGATTCTCTCCGTGGCGGCTGTCGGTCTCGTCCATGGAAAGCACGCGCAGCACCACGACCGTGATATCGTCGCACGGGCGCCCCTGATCCAGGCGCAGAGCGTGGTGCAGCAGGGAGTCGGCGATTTCCTGCGAGGTGGGGTTGCCCTCGTCCAGAATGGATTGCAGGCAGGTGGCGGTGTCCATCGATTGTCCGTCGCGCGAACCGGCATGCAGGATGCCGTCGGTGAACGTCACCAGGGTGAGCGAGGGCCGCAGGTCGAACTGGTTGATCACCGGACGGATATTGCGGCGAAAGCCGATCGGCGGGCTTTCTTCGCTCAGCACGGTGATGGTTTCGTTGTGCGCCATCAGCACTGGCGCGGGGTTGTTGCGGGTGCAGACGATGGTCTCGCTCAGCAGGTCGGCGGAGAGGATGGTCAGCGTGGCAGAGACTTTGCCTTTGCGCTCGGTGAACAGCGCGTCGGCTGCGGCTCTTGCCGCCGCGCCGTCGCGCACGCCCTCGGCCAGCAGAGAGATCACTTTTCGCACCACGAAGGAGGAAACCCACTTGGCGCCGCGCCCGGAGCTCTGCCCATCGGCCATGACCACGGAGACGCCGCCGTTGGGGCGTTCGATCACCTCGACCGTGTCGCCGCTGGTGGAGGTGGCGTATTTCTTGACCTTCGAGACGGCGATTTGAACTTCCATGCTGCAATTTTACCAGAGGAGGGGGACTGATCACTGTTCACTGATCACTGATCACTCTTCACTCTTCACTGCTCACTAAACCTTCTTGTTCTCGGCCGATGCTTAGCGCGGTTTTGTGGCCCGGATGAGCGCGGCGCGCCAGTGTTTCCCCTCCAGCGACAGCGCCTCGGTCTGGAAACCGGCGCGCCTCAACGGCTGGAGCAGGGCGTCATCCCAGTGCGGGGCCTGACCGGTAACGCGAAACAGAGTCGCTGCGGCGCGGTGCAGCAGCCCTTCGCCGGTGATCCAGGCCACGGGCAGGATGAGCAGCTCGCCGTCGGGGCGCAGCACGCGGTGAACTTCGCTCAGGGTCGCAGGGTGGAAGATGTATTCAGTAGGGAAGGTGGCAACCGCCTGGTGAAAGGCGTTGGCCGGGAAGGGGATGTGTTGCGCATAGCCATTCACGAGGCGGGGGATGTAGCCTTGCCGCTGCAGCCGGCGCGCCGCCAGGTGGCACATCTGTGGGCTGGCATCCAGGCCAAATGTCTCGACTCCCATTGCGTGGAGCCGGCGTTGCAGGTGGCCGGGACCGAAGCCGAGCTCCAGCACGCGGCGGCCGTGGACGTAGGGGAGCACGCTGCGCACCCATTGGTTCCACATCCCCAGCGATACGATTGCGGCCACGCCATCGTATATCCACGCCAGCGGCCGGTACAACCAGCGGAAGAAGGTGCACAGCAGAGCGGCGAGCAGCCTATTCAACGGGAAGCAGCATCGGCACCCGCCCCGGATGGACGCGGTACTCCAGGTCGGAGATGGCCTCTGCAATCACTTCGCCATCGGTGTGTAGCGGAGTCTCCGGGGTGGCGTGTATCTTCAGCCAGGTGCAGTGGTACTCGTGCACCACCGGATGTTCGACGTAGTTGCCCTCGCCGGGTTTCATGATGCGCGGCAGGATGCGCAAAATATCAATGCGGCGCGTCATCGAGCCGTGCACGAAGGAGAGTTTGCCGTCGAAGGGGTTGGCATGCGGCACGGTGTAGAAGATGCCGCCGGTGCGCGGGTTGTTGCCTACCGAGACCATGGTGACCGGGCCGTCGTACTCTCCGCCATCCCATTCCAGGCGCATGTGCCATTGCGGGTTGCGGGCGATCACGATCAACGTGGCCAGCAAATAGCGCACAATGCCTTTGGTGCGCTTCATCTTGGTTTGCTGTACCGAGACAGCGGTCTCTAAACCCACGGCGGAGTTGTTGACGAAGTAGCGATCGTTTACCTGGCAGATGTCCAGCGGGCGGGTGTGGCCGCGGGCGATCACCTGCGCTGCGGCCGACAGGTCTTTGGGGATGCTCAGGTTGTCGGCCAGGTCATTGGCAGTACCCATCGGCAGAATACCGAAGCGCACCTCGAGTGGGTTGTCACCCGCGGCGCGGAGCATGCCGTTGACGACTTCGTTATAGGTGGAATCGCCCCCCGCGGCGATCACAGTTTCGTAGCCTTTGTGGACGGCCTCTTCGGCCAGCGCGATGCCGTGGCCGGGATATTCCGATACCACGAGATCGTATTCGACTCCGGCGGCTTGTAGCGCGGCTTCGGCTTCGGGGCGTTGCGCCAGCGCCCCCCAGCGATTGGCATAGGGATTGAGGATGATGCGAGCGGTCATGTTTTTTGTTTCGTCAGGGTGTGTGTAGTGATGCCGCGGCCGTCCAGCCAATCAATAGCGGCTTGCAAGACCTGCGGCGAGCCGGTGAGATAGATTTCAACCTGTCCGCCGTTACGGTCGATGTGCGCCGATTGGATATTGAAGGTCACATCGTAGCGGCGGATGAGCTGGTTGATGACGGGGACATCGAAGAGGTGGGCCGGGAAGTCCAGGCGAACCAACCAGGTTTCCATAGGACGCCTCCTCGCTCAATAAACATTTGCCAGGCTGTGACGGTCGGATTGGATGCGGAGACGGGGAGTACATTGTAACACGAAAGGTGTTTTTCAATGGTGGCTGGCCAGCTGGCCGCAGCCGGCCTGGATGTCAATCCCCCGTCGCAATCGTATCGTGCAGGGAATGCCTCGCCGCTCGAGAGCCTGCTGGAAGGCTGCGGCGCGGGCGCGGTCAGAAGCCTGACCGCCATAACCTGCGGTGGGATTGAGGGGGATGAGATTGACGTGCGCGGGCAGACCTCGCAGCAGGGCGGCGAGTTTTTCCGCCTGTTCGGGGGTGTCGTTCAGTTCGCGGATCAGCGCCCATTCGAAAGTCACCCGCCGATGGGTGTGGGCGACATAATCGCGCACCGCCTCCATCACTTGTGCGATGGGGTAACGGCGGTTGATCGGCAGCATTTCGGCGCGCAGTTCGTCGTCGGCGGCGTGGAGCGAGACGGCCAGATTGACCTGCAGGTCTTCGCGCGCCAGGCGGCGGATGGCATCGGGCAGACCGACGGTGGAGAGGGTGAATCGGCGCGCGCCCAGGTTCATGCCTTCAGGGTGATTCAGGCGGCGGACGGCCTCCAGCGTGGCGTCGTAATTGTGTAGCGGTTCGCCCATACCCATCAGCACGATGTTGGTCACGCGCTCGCCGTGTGCTGCCAGACGGCGGGCAAAGTACACCACCTGCTCCACGATCTCGCCCGCGCTCAGATTGCGCCGAAAGCCCATTTGCCCGGTGGCGCAGAAAGCGCAGCCCATCGCGCAGCCCGACTGGGTTGAGACGCACAGCGTGCGCCGCTTCAGGTAGCGCATGCGCACGGTTTCGAGCGGGTTTCCATCCGGCAGATGGAAGAGCACTTTTAGCGTTTCGCCGTCCAGCGAGCGTTGTTCCTTTTGGGGGTGTAAATGACTGAATTCGAGTTCTTCGGCCAGGCGGTCTCGCAGGGCCAGCGGCAGATTGGTGAAGGCAGCGGGGTCGGGCCACAGGCTGCGATACACTCCGTGCCATATCTGCCGCGCGCGATAGGCTGGTTCGCCCCAGCCGGTCAGCAGAGCGGTCAGATCGCCGAGGGAAAGGTCGAAGAAGTACGGTTCGGTCATGGGGGATGGAAAAGCCTGCTCTCTATTGTCTTCCTGCTTCCGTCTCCCGTCTTCCGTCCCCCGTCTCCCTCAGCACTTCATCCAGCAGGGCGGCGAGGTCGCTGGCGATCCAATCCGGCTGCGGTTGCCAGGCTTCCGCCTCGGCGCGGGAGGTCACGCCGGAGAGCACCAGCGCCGTTCGACAACCGGCTTGTTGTCCACCGAGGATGTCGGTTTCCAGACGGTCGCCCACGGCCAGCGTCTCTTCCGGCTGTGTGCCCAGCCGCTCCAGAGCCAGGCGGTACATGGCGGGAGAGGGCTTGCCGATGATTTCGGGGGCGACGCCGGAGGCGGCCTCGATGGCGGCCAGAATCGCGCCCGCGCCGGGGAGCAGGGCGCGCGGGGTGGGGAAGGTGCGGTCGGGATTGGTGCCGATGAAGGCCGCTCCCTGGCGGATCAGGTGACTGGCGATTTTGATTTTCTCGTAAGTGACCTGCTTATCCAGGCCGACGACGACCGCCTGGGCGCGCTCGCCATCGAACACGAAATCATGCCGTTGGAGCGCCTGCTGCAGGCCTTGTTCGCCAACCACATACACCGGCGTGCCCACGGAAAAGCGGCGGGCGAGCACCTCTGCAGTGGTCTCCGCGGAGTTGAGCACCTGCCACGGTTGCAGCCGAACGCCGAATTGCGTCAGCCGCTCCAGATACCATTCCGGCGTGCGCGTGGCGTTGTTGGTGGCCAGCACCACCCCCAGGCCGTGTTCTCGCAGCCGGTCGAAGATGGCCGGCAGGTCTACGATTGGGGTGTAATTTTTCCACAGCACCCCGTCCATATCCAGGATCAGGGCCTTGATGGCTGGAGATTGGTTCATAAACGTTGCAGGGAAGCCGCTGTGTTGGCGCCTCGCCAGTGGTGTAGAAGTGTAAAGCCGGATTGCACGCAATCCGGCTTTTTATCGTGGGGAAGGCTCAGGAAGCTTTCTTTTCCGGCACTTCCAGAATTTCGTCCACCAGGCCATACTTGCGCGCCTCTTCGGCGTCCATCCAGAAGTCGCGGTCGGTATCCTTTTCGATCTGTTCGACTGACTGACCGGTGTGGTGAGCCAGGATTTCGTTCAAGCGCGTCTTGAGGCGCAGGATTTCGCGCGCCTGAATCTGGATGTCGGTGGCCTGACCCTGCGCGCCGCCGAGCGGCTGGTGCATGTGGATGGTGGCGTGCGGCAGGGCGTATCGCTGCCCTTTGGTGCCCGCGGTCAGCAATACCGTGCCGAATGATGCGGTCATACCAACGGCGACGGTGCTGATCGGGTTGGGGATCATCTGCATGGTGTCGTAGATCGCCAGGCCGGCGTACACCTGTCCGCCGGGGGAGTTGATGTACATCTGGATCGGCGCTTCCGGGTCTTCCTTGCTCAGGTGAAGCAGTTGCGCCACAACCAGGTTGGCGACCTGATCGTTGATCGGTGTGCCCAGGAACAGAATGCGGTTCTTGAGCAGCATGGCGAACACATCGTAAAGACGCTCGCCGTGAGGGGAGGTCTCAATCACATAGGGGGTCAGGGAGAAAGGCATTTGGGCGTTCATTCGGCCTCGCTTTCTTGTGTGGTTGGCTCGGTCGCGCTCTCCGCGGCCGGTGTTGGCGTTTCATTTGTTGCGATCGCCTCGCTCGCGGCCGGCTCTTCTTCACCCGCTGCGTCCTCTGCGTCCGCGTCAGCAGTCTCCGCTTGGGGCGAAGCCTCCTCGGCCTCCGGCGGCCAGGGTTCGCCTCGTGCAATGGTGCTCAGGTACTCGAGGGCGCGGCTCAGCGTCATGTCTGCTGCCAGCGAGGAGAGCAGTCTGGGGATAAGGTCGCCTTTTTGCAGGTCGCGCACCTGTTTGGGGGTCATGTCGGAGATCAGGCTCTGGAGCAGCGCCGTGGAGGTGCGGTTGAAGGTGTCGGCGTCCGGCTCGATCTTCTCGGCCTGAGCCACTTCAGCCAGCACCAGCTCGCGCTGGAGCCCGTTTTCCGCTGCCTCGGCGACCTGCGCTTCGAACTCCTCATCGCTCTGTCCCAAGAACTGACGGTAAGATTCCAGAGAAAGCCCATCCTGAGCGAGACGTTGTTTCAGGTTGGCGATGACCTGCTCTTTCTGGTCTTCCAGCGCCTCGGGAGGATAGTGGAGGGTGCTGTCTTCGATGAGTTTTTGCAGCACTTCCTCGCCGTACGCCTGTTGATACTCTTGCTGCGCATTTTGTTCCAGCGCCTGACGGATATCGGCGCGCAGGGCGTCGAGCGTTTCGAAATCGCTGACCTCTTTGGCGAATTCATCGTCGAGTTCGGGGAGCTGGTAGGTCTGCACGTTGGTGACCAGCACTTTGAACTCGACCTCCGCGCCGCGCAGGTCTTCGTCCTCGTAGTCATCGGGATAGGTGTGGGTAAAGGTTTTTTCCTCCTCGGGAGATACGCCGAGCAGGTGTTGGGAGAAGCCGGGGAAGAACTGACGCTCGGCGGCGCTGTTTTCCTCGCCGATGCGGGCGGAAGAGAACTGGCCGGAGTACAGGATGGCTTCGTCTTCGTCTTCGATATCCAGGCGGCGGGCGCTGACGCGCATGTACACGATGTCCCCTTCCTCCGCTGGCCGGTTGACGGACTCGCTGGTGGCGTTGCGTTTGCGCAGGTCTTCCAGAATTTCTTCCACCTCGTCATCGCTGACTTCCGGCGGCTCGTAGGGCAGGCGGATCGATTTGTAGTCTCCCAGTTCGACCACCGGCGCCAGTGGAACGTCGAATTCCATCACCGGTGGGTCGAAGGTGGAGATCTCCACCAGCTTTCCCGGCCCATAGGGGGAGATTTCGGCCTCCTCGAGAAGGCGCGGGTACAACTCGTCCACCAGGATTTCCAGGCCTTCTTCGATGATCGCGCCTTCGCCAACGTGTTTTAAGACCACCTTGTAGGGCGCCCGGCCAGGGCGGAAGCCGGGGATTTTCACCTGTTTTGCGATTTTGCGGGCGGCCTGCTTCTTGGCTTTTTCCCAATCGGCAGGATCGGCCTCCACGATCAGTTTGACGTGGTGATTTTCGAGGGGTTCTTTCTGAATATTCAAGGCTATGTCCTTCCATTTACGCGCGTTCGGCGCGGATTATATCATGCCAGGGCACGTTTCTACCCAATGGAGATGCCTGCAGTGGCAAAATCTAATGAAGAATTTACAATCCGCTGCGGCATAAAGAAAGGCGTCGCGCGGACGCCTTGCGGGCAGATGGGGAAGGTGGGGCTCGAACCCACACGCCCGAGGGCACGTGATCCTAAGTCACGCCTGTCTGCCAGTTCCAGCACTTCCCCGGCGTCGGAATTATACGCCAGCGATTTTTTAGCGTCAATGCGATCGTTGATGTGACTAATGTCTCATTGACTTTGAGGAGAACTTGGTTAGGATTAGATTAAGAACCGCCGATGGTTGAAAAGGAGAGAAGAAATGAGCCGTAACCTTTGGATTCTGGCTG
>RFKO01000090.1 GCA_003694235.1 Anaerolineae bacterium | reverse complement strand
GTGGTTCAACTGCGCAACCCATGTCATCTCAAATGCGTATCAGGCAAGTTGGTAAAATTATACCCCCTCATCCTTCTCCGCCTCCAGCATCGCCAGGAAGGCTTCGGCCACTCGCGGGTCAAAGTGCCTGCCGGCTTCCTCACGAATCAGCTGCACAATCCGCTCGCGCGGCCAGGCCTTGCGATAGGGCCGATCGCTGTTGAGCGCGTCCCAAACATCCACCACCGCAAAGATGCGCGCCGCGAGCGGGATCTCCTCCCCTTTCAATCCCTGAGGATAGCCGCTGCCATCCCATTTTTCATGATGGGAGTAAGGAATATCCAGCGCCGGACGCAGGAAGGCGATCGGCGCGATCAAATCCCGCGCCAGCAAAGGATGACGGCGCATGATCTCCCACTCTTCCTCATTGAGCGGTCCGGCCTTGTTCAGAATCGCGTCCGGGACGCCCAGCTTGCCGATATCGTGCAGCAACGCTCCGCGGCGGATGTGAACGATTTGATCCTTCTCCACACCCATCCAGCGGGCGAGACGGACGGTTAATTCGGTCACGCGGCGGGTGTGGTTTTCTGTCTCTTCGTCGCGCAATTCCAGCGCTTTTCCCCACCCTTCAACCGTGGCATCATACGCCATCATCAACTCTGTATTCGCATGCTGCAAACGCCGGACGAGGCGGATGTTCTCGATGGCTATCGCCGTTTGCCCGGCCAGGGCCTCCAGAAACTCCACCGCGGCGCTGTTCAGGTTCAAGGGTTGCCGCTGATAAACCTCCAGCACGCCCACCACCTGCCCTCTTGCTATCAACGGCAGCCCCAGATAACCGATCAAGCCATCCTGGCGCTGTAATTCCTCCATCCAGGCAGGCAGAGAGACCCGTCGCAGATCATACAGCCGCACTTTATCCCGCCGCGAGATAACCTGCAGGCAGGGAGAGTGCTGCAGGGGGAAATAGTGATTCTCCGACAACCGCACGTTCAAGCCGTGCTGAGCAGCCGGCTTCACGGTATCCAGGCCGGGATACGCCAGCCAGACAACAGCGGCATCCACCCCGGTTGTGGAAACCACCTCGCCCAGAATGGTTTCCAGCGTCAACGGCAGTTCGTAATTGCTCATGATGGCTTCGTCGATGCGACGCAGAGCGGCCAGTTTTTCAATCTCGCGCTGCATCGCCTCGGTAGAGGCGGCGCGCTGAAAAGCGTTCCCGCCAATTTCGGCGATCGATTGCAGCAGGCGGATCTCGTCCGGCGTGAAGCGGCGGCTCTCCCGCAACCCGATATGCATCACTCCCACCCTCTCATCCTCCGAGGTGCGCAAGGGGAGCGCCAGATTCGCTGCCACGCGCTGTACGTAGCGTTCCTCTTCGCCCTGGAGGCTGAGCAGCGGATCCGCAGCCAGATTCTCCGAAAAATGCATCTCGCCAGAAGCCATCACATGCCCGTTGATACCGGTCGTCAGCGACTGGCGCACCGGCGTCAAAGGCTCATCGGGCGGATGCCAGGCGCGGGCGACCAGGGCGCGCCGATCGGCATCCAGCAGGAAGAGCACCCCTGCGGCGGCATCCATCCGCCGGACGGCCTGCTCCAGCAACACCGCGGCCATCTCATCCTGCGTCCTGGCGCGCCGCAGGCAGGTAGAGATTTCCGCCAGCGCGTTCAGGTCTTTCGCCTGCGTCTCCACTCTGCGCAGATAACGCATCTTGAGCAGGGCCGCGGCCGTCTCTCCTGCCACGATGGTCAAAAAACGCAAATCCGCTTCGCTAAAGGCATCAACCTGCTTCGATTCGGCGTTGAGCACCCCCAGAATCTCACTGTCCGTCTTCAAAGGGACGCAAATCTCCGAGAGACTCCCCTCTGTGGCCGGATAGTAGTTCTCGTGCCGGCGCACATCCGACACAATCGCCGGCCGACCGGTGCGGTAAACCTGCCCTACAACCCCTTGACTGACCGGCAAGCAGGTAGCACGCAGAGAATCGGGAATGCCGCGGTAGGAGGGATGAACACGCAGGCTGCCCGCCTGCGCATCCCACAGCAAAAACCCGATATGATCGGCGTACAACTCACGCTGCAACAGGGCGGTGACCTTTTCCAACAGTTCTTCTTCAGAGCGGGCATACATCACAGTACTGGCCAGCCGGTGCAAAACTTCCAATTCGTGCAGCGTCCGCTTCTGACGGCCTTCCGCCTGCTTGCGAGCGGTGATATCCCGCACCACCACGAGCATCACGCGCTCGCCGCGAAAGGATTGCATCCGAACGGTGATTTCCACCGGGAATGTGCTGCCATCGGCTCTGCGATTGACCGTCTCCAGCGGCACATCGGGCAGCACGCTATCCTCACCCTCCGGCAACACCAGCCTGGCGGAGGAGGGGACCAGATCGAACACTGTCTTGCGCAACAGTTCGTCCCGTCCGTACCCGTACATCTCACAGGCTGCCCGGTTGGCATAGAGAATTTTCCCGTCCGTCCGCTCGACCAGGATCGCATCGCGCACGCCATCGAGGATGGAAAGCAACTCCTCCTCCATCTTCGATTGCGGCAACATCGGAGAGAACGGACGAGACGTATCGGGAACGACGATCTCGTCAGACGAGAGCGCACTGCGCAGCAAGGCAGGCAGCTGCTCGCGAATATGCTTTTTCAATACATAGCCCCAAACTCCCATCTGCTCCGCCTGCTGCCGAAAAGCAGCCGCGTCCTCGTTCGTCAGAATGATCACCGCGGCGCGGTCGAGGTTGCGACGCTGCCGCAAGATATTCAATCCGCTGCCGTCCGGCAGTCCGATATCGAGCAGCACGACATCAGGGGAAAGTTCCGCCAGGAGGTTCAACGCCTGACACACGCTGCCCGCTTCGTGCACCACACAATGAGGGAATTGCTCCTCCAGCCACTGCCGGGTGATCTGCCGCATGGCATCGTGATCTTCAACCAGCAAAATCTTTTTC
>RFKO01000344.1 GCA_003694235.1 Anaerolineae bacterium | reverse complement strand
TTCAGGAAGTCACGCGACTCCACGCCCAGATCTGTTCCGCCCTCTCCGATCCGCGCCGCATTATGATGCTCTACCTGCTGGCGCAGCGGCCCTGGTCGGTCACCGATCTGGCACACGAGATCGGCATCAGCCAGCCGGCGGCGTCCCGCCATCTCAAGGTGTTGCGCGAGCGCGGCCTGGTGACCGCCACCCGCCGCGGCGCCAGCGTGGAATACGCACTGGCCGACCGGCGTCTGATCCAGGCGCTGGACACATTGCGCCAGGTGCTCTACGACAGCGTATCCACCCGCGCCAGCCTGCTGGAGCAGGCGCAGGCTCAAACCGCCGCACAACCAGCGGCGGAATCGAAACCATCATCGAGAGAGAATGCCCTATGAAGAAAAAATCCTGGATTTTCGGTCTCCTGCTGATCGCCCTGGTGGTGATCATCCCCCTGGCGCTCTTCGCGTTCCCACGGGATAGAGCCTCATCCCCCGATCCCTGGGATTTCCTGCCGGAGCACCCTACCCACACCGACCACAGCAACATCATAGAAGGCCCCTTCGAGACGCCGCAGCAGGTCACCCAGGCCTGCCTGGAATGTCACGAAGAAGCCGCATCTGAGGTGATGCACACCACCCACTGGACTTGGCAGAGCCAGCCCTTCGATGTCCCCTGGCGCGACGAGCCGGTCACCATCGGCAAGTTCAACCAGATCAACAACTTCTGCATCAGCACCGCCGGCAACGAGTCCAAGTGCATGACCTGCCACATCGGCTACGCCTGGGATCAGTACCCCCCCAAGGGCTATGATTTCAGCGTGGCCGAGAACGTGGATTGCCTGGTCTGCCATGCCGACAAAGCCACCTACGCCAAAGGCGGTTACGGCAACCCGGCTGATAGCGTTGACCTGCTCGCCGCGGCCAGATCGGTTGGCGTGCCCACCCGCGACAACTGCGGCGGCTGCCACTTCAACGGCGGCGGCGGCAACGGCGTCAAACACGGCGACCTGGACGAGAGCCTCTACCGCCCCGACGAGCAACTCGACGTGCACATGGGCAAATTCGACTTCCTGTGCACCGACTGCCACCGGACCAGCGACCACCAGATCAAAGGCCGCCTGCTGGGTGACAACTACACCATCGACCCGGCCGAGCAGGTGCAGTGCACCGACTGCCACGTCGCCCCGCCGCACGAGGACGAACGCCTGAACGCCCACCTCGCCAGCGTGGCCTGCCAGACCTGCCACATCCCTGCCATGGCGCGCAAAAATCCCACCAAGACCTTCTGGGACTGGTCGCAGGCCGGCGAAGACCGCGGCGACGATCACTACACCTACCTGAAGATCAAAGGCGAGTTCATCTACGAACGCGACGTCACCCCGGCCTATCTCTGGTTCAACGGGAACAACGAATACCGCTACCTGGTCGGCGACCCGATAAACGCCGACGGGCCAACGTATATCAACAAACCGGCGGGGAGCATCGACGACCCCAACGCAAAAATCTTCCCCTTCAAAATCATGGAAACCATCCAGCCGTACGACCCGGTCAACGGTTACCTGCTCACTCCCATCACCGCGGGCGAAGGCGGCTATTGGCATGATTTCGACTGGGACAAAGCCTTCCGCCTGGCCGAAGAACGTCTCGGCCTGCCCTACTCCGGTCAGTATGACTGGACGGAAACCCGCATGTATTACCCCGAAAGTCACATGATCGCCCCGGCCGCCGAGGCCCTGCAATGCAACGACTGCCACGGCCCGGAAGGCCGCATGGATTGGGAAGCTCTCGGCTATCCCGGCGACCCGGTGGACTGGGGAGCGCGCACACCAACGCCATAGCTGTAGCCGAGATCGGCGATCTCGGCTACAGTGGCCGCTCTCGGCCACAGCCCCAAAACCAATGATGACTGAAACAGGAGAATGTATGCAACGCAAGCGAAAACCCCTCCTCATCGCCCTCATTCTGATGATCGCCAGCGCGGCGCTCGGCGTGGGCCTGGCGCGGGCGCGGCACGCGGCGCAGCCGCAGTCCCAGCCCGGTAGCCGCCTGCACCCCGCTTTCGCCCTGCTGGACATCAACGGGCAGAACGTGCTCCAAAGCGGCGCGCCGCTTTCCACCATGCAGACCTGCGGACAGTGCCACGACACCGACTTCATCGCCTCCCACAGTTTTCACACCGACCTCGGCCTGAGCGACTACCAGCCCGGCACGGGCCTGGACGCCAGCCCCGGCGCTTTCGGCAAGTGGGACCCGCTGACCTATCGTTATCTTTCCCAGCCGGGCGATGAACGCCTTGACCTGGGCACGCCCGAATGGCTGATGACCGTCGGCCTGCGCCACGTCGGCGGCGGGCCGGCCGCGACCGCGCGGGATGGCTCGGCGCTGGAGGCACTGCCCCCGGACGCCGCCAACCCGGAGACCGCCATCCTCAACCCGGATGGCTCGACGCAGGCCTGGGACTGGCAGCAGTCCGGCACGATCGAGATGAACTGCTTCCTGTGCCACACCGCCAACCCCGACAACGAGGCTCGCACCGCAGCCATCCAAAACGGCGACTTCGCCTGGGCGAACACCGCCACCCTGCTCAGCACCGGCGTGGTGCAGCAACATGGGGAAGAACTGGTGTGGAACCCCGCCGCCTTCGACGAGAACGGTCAACTGCAAAAAGACTACATCTTCGTGCAGGACCCCACCAATGAAAACTGCGGTCTGTGCCACGGCGTGGTGGATACCCACAACGACGCGCTGGTGATTTCCGATCTCTCCCTGCACAACCCCCAAACGGCCACCACCGGCCAGGTGATCTCCCCGCAGAAGATCGCCGAATCCGGGATGAACATCCAGGGCAAAGACGATCTGGCGCGCTCCTGGGACATCCACGCCGAGCGGCAACTGGCCTGCACCGACTGCCACTTCTCGCTCAACAACCCGGCCTACGCCGTGCGGGGAAACCAGCCCTCGCACCTGCTCTTCGACCCCCGCCGCCTGGACACCGGAGAGTATCTGCTGCGCCCTGACCACAACTTCGCCCGCGGGCAGAGCGCGCAGTACAACCTGGCGCCCGAACTCAAAGGCACGATGCGGCGCTGCGAATCCTGCCACGACGCCGCCACCAGCCACGCCGGCTGGCTGCCCTACCTGGAGCGGCACATGGACGAGGTGGCCTGCGAATCCTGTCACATCCCGCAGATGTACGCCCCGGCCATCGAAGCCTATGACTGGACGGCGCTGACCGCTGACGGGCAACCGCTGAAAGTCTATCGCGGCATCGCCGGCGGCCGCGGCGACGTGGACACCGTCACCACGCTGGTGACCGGTTTCCAGCCGGTGCTGTTGCCGCGCCAAAACATAGACGGCGACACGCTGCTGGCGCCCTATAACCTGATCACCACCTGGTACTGGGTGTACCAGGACGCCAACGGCAATACCCGCCCGGTGCGTCTGGCCGACCTGGACGCCGCCTGGTTCGAGGGCGAATCCTACGCCCCCGAGGTGCTCGCCGCCTTCGACAACAACGGCGATAACGCGCTGGACGAAAACGAACTACGCCTGGATAGCGAGGCCAAACAGCAGGTCATCGCCGCAAGGCTGGAAGCACTCGGCCTGGCGAACGTCCACATCGAGGGGCGCGTGCAACCCTACAGCATCAATCACAACGTGACGGAGGGCCAGTGGGCGGTCCGCGAGTGCACCGCCTGCCACGGCGCCAACTCCCGTTTGAGTGCCTCCATCGAGACTGCCCCCTATGCTCCCGCCGGCGTGCAGCCCGAATTCGCCCCCAGCAATGTCGAATACCAGGGCAATCTGCACATCAACGCGGACGGCGCGCTGGTTTACACCCCTAACTTGCAGGCCGAGGGGCTGTACGTCTTTGGCCACAGCCGCCTCGCCTGGCTGGACTGGTTGGGCGCGCTGATCTTCCTCGGCACACTGCTGGCCATCCTGGCTCACAGCACCCTGCGCTACCTGGCCAGCCGCAAACAGACAGCCCACCACGGCGAAACGCAGAAAGTGTACATGTACAGCGCCTACGAGCGCCTGTGGCACTGGCTGCAGGTGGTGGCCATCGTCTTCCTGCTGCTCACCGGCCTGGTGATCCACCGCCCCGACCTGTTCGGCGCCTTCAGTTTCCGCAACATGGTGCTGGTGCACAACGTGCTGGCCGCCATCATGGTGCTCAACGCCGCCCTGGCATTGTTCTACCACCTGGCCAGCGGCGAGATCAAGGGGTACATCCCCCGGCCGCGCGGCTTCTTCGATCAGGCCATCGTGCAGGCGCGATACTACCTGGGTGGCATCTTCCGCGGCGAGCCGCACCCCTTCGAGAAAACGCCGCAGCGCAAGTTCAACCCCCTGCAGCAGATCACCTACTTCGGCCTGCTCAACGTGCTGCTGCCGTTGCAGGTGATCACCGGCGCGCTGATGTGGGGCGCGCAGCGATGGACCTCCGTGGCTGAAGCGCTGGGCGGCCTGCCCTGGCTGGCGCCCTTCCACAGCCTGATCGCCTGGCTGCTGGGCACCTTCATCGTCGCCCACGTCTACCTGACCACCACCGCCGGCCCGACCGTCTTCAGCGCCATCCAGGCCATGATCGACGGCTGGGAGGAGGTAGAACTGTAAACAACCGCTGACCTTCAGACTTCCGAAGTCGTTGAGACTTCGGAAGTCTGAGAAAACTGGAGTACACGCAATGAACGCAGAAAAAACCACTTTCTGGCAAAAAATCTTCCGGCGACCGGAAAAGCCCTACGCCGACCCCTACCTGGGCGGCATCGTGATGGGGCTGGTGCTGTTCGCCTCGCTGTTCATCACCGGCAGCGGTCTGGGGGCTTCCGGCACGGTCGGGCGTTTCGCCGTCTTTCTGATCGACCTGGTCGCCCCGCAGCACGTTGATCGCGTGCCCGACTTCCTGCACTGGGGCGGTGGCGAGACCAACCCGCTGGACGCCACCCTGCCGATGATCACGTTGGGTTCGATTTTGGGCGGTCTGGTCTCCGGCCTGATCCACGGACGCTTCAAACCCGAGATTTTCAAAGGCCCCAACATCTCCAACCGCACCCGGCTGATCATGGCCTTCCTGGGCGGGGTGTTCTTCGTGTATGGCGCCCGCATGGCGCGCGGCTGCACCTCTGGCCAGGGGTTAAGCGGCGGGGCGACGCTCTCCGCCGGCAGTTGGGCCGTGGTGTTCGCCATCTTCGGCGGCGCCTGGGCGCTGGCTTACTTCGTACGCAAACTGTGGCTGTAGGAGGACGTCATGGCTCCCTTCCCGCTTGATCTCCTCGGTTTGCTGGGCAAACCCGGCACATACCTGATCTTTCTCCTGATCGGCTTTGGATTTGGCTACGCGCTGGAGATGTCCGGCTTCAACCGCTCAACCATCCTGGCCGGGCAGTTCTACTTCCGCGAGTCGCGCGTGGTCAAGGTGTTCTTCACCGCCATCGTGGTGGCGATGGGGCTGCTATTCCTGGCCGTGCGTCTCAACCTGCTGGATTACAACCTGATCTGGGTTCCGCCCACCTATCTGTGGCCCGGCATCGTCGGCGGGCTGATCATGGGCGTGGGCTTCATCCTGGGCGGGTTCTGCCCCGGCACGTCCATCGTCGGCGCGGCCACGCTGAAAATCGACGCCATGCTGTTCGTGCTCGGCGGCCTGGTGGGCGCAGCGCTGTTCGGCGAGACCGAACCGCTCTTCAGCAACTTCTACTACGGCAGTTACTACGGGCGCGTCACGCTGATGGACCTGTTCCACATCTCCACCGGCGCGGCCATGCTGATCGTCGCGCTGATGGCGCTGGTGTTCTTCGTGATGATGGAACAGCTGCAAAAGTTCGTCACCAAACAGGAAACGCCGGATTCGCTCTTCCGCCGCATCGCCTGGTTCGCTCCGCTGGCGCTCACCCTGGTCGTACTGGTGATGGGTGACCCGACGCCGGCCGAAAAGTGGGCGCGCCTGGCCCCGGAGAAAGAGCCGCTGATCGCCAACCGCGAGATTTACATCCACCCCGGCGAGTTGCTGGCCAGCATCGCCGACGACACCCTCAGCGTGGTGATGCTCGATGTCCGCTCTGAAGCCGATTACAACCTGTTCCACCTCCACGGCGCGCGGCGCACACCGATGGAAGACCTGCCCGCCGTCGCCAGGGAACTGCTGCTCGACCCCAACATCGGCCAGACCGTCATCGTGCTGATGAGCAACGACGAGACCGCCGCGACCGAGGCCTGGAAGATCATGCAGGCCGAGAGCGTGCCCAACGTGTATGTGCTGGAGGGCGGGGTGAACAACTGGCTCTCGATCTTCGCCGCGGAGGAGGAGGGCATCCAGCCCGCGGGACAGACCGCCGACGAGCAACTGGCCTACACCTTCGCCGCGGCGCGCGGCGACCGCTGGGAAGCGGCCAACCCCTTCCCCCACGAATGGGAACTGGAATACGAACCCAAGATCAAACTGGAGCGCAAGAAAGGCCCCACCACCGGCGGCTGCGGATAACTAAACATCCGCATCCAATCTTCTTTCCCTGATCACCTCAATGGGGCCGGCCATTTAGTGTGCCGGCCCCATCCTATTTGCTTGCAATTCAATCACTTTTGCTGTACGCTTAGAGTAGCTCAGAGTCGAACCAGGGCCTCATCGCCGGGAGAACGGCTATGTCTATGACCAGAGAAATGCTTGAACGCCTGCTGGAGATCAGCCGCCAGATGGCAGAAACACGCACGCTGACGCCACTGCTGAAATATGCTATGGGAGAACTGCTGGAATTTGTGAACGCCGAATACGGCTATCTGATTCTGCTGGATGAGGAGGGCAACCTGGAATTCCGCGTCCGCCAGAACCGTCAGGGGGAAGAAATTGCCAGGCCCGAATCGCAGATCAGCCGTACCATTCTGGAGCGCGCCATCAAAGAGCGGAAAGCGCTGGTGATCGCCGATGCGCTGGCCGACGAAAGTTTCCAGCGTGCCGAAAGTGTGCTCGACCTGAAAATTCAATCGGTGATGTGTGCTCCATTGATCACCAAAGGCCAATTGTTAGGAGCGCTATATGTAGAAAACCGCTCTGCCAAAGGGGTGTTCGACGACGAAGACCTGCAACCGCTGCTCTACTTCGCAGCCCAGGCCGCCGTCGCCATTGAAAACGCCATCCTGAACGACGACCTGGAAGCGCGCGTCGCCGCCCGCACTGCCGAACTCCGCAGCACGGTGACCAAACTGCAACGCGAGATCGAAGCGCGCAAACGCGCCGAGGAGGAGCTGCAAAAACTGGCCATCACCGACCCACTGACCAGCGTGTACAACCGGCGCTATTTTTTCGACATCACAAGACGGGAAATCGCCCGCGCCCGACGCCACAACCTCGACCTCTCGCTGGCGATGATCGACCTCGACCACTTCAAAGAGATCAACGACCGCTACGGCCACATCACCGGCGATCAGGTGCTCAAAAGTATGGCCGAAGCCTTCAGCAACAACGTGCGCCAAAGCGACGTTGTAGGCCGCTACGGCGGGGACGAATTCATCATCCTGATGCCGGAGTGCAACCAGGACGAAGCCCACAAGACCGCCGAACGGCTGCGCAAAAAAGTGATTGCCCAGGTGCGAAAAATCCGCCGCTTCCAGCCTCCTCCGACAGCAAGCATTGGTCTGCTGACCATCTCTCCCCAGGCCGGCCTGAGCGCCGAAGAAGCCATCCAGCGCGCCGATCAGGCGCTTTATCAGGCCAAGGCTGCCGGCAGAAATCGGGTGATGGCCTGGCGGGAAAACATGACCGCAGACTAGGCGCCAGTTCGCCCCAACCACCAGAGATACAATCGATACACCGCCGGCGAGTACACCCGCTCCCAGGGGCCGGCAGCGCGACACAGCCGACCGCCAAAGCCGCGCTTGAAGCGATA
>RFKO01000343.1 GCA_003694235.1 Anaerolineae bacterium | reverse complement strand
GGGGGGGCTGATGGGAATCCAGTCACGCTGGTTGGGGGAGGGGGGCGGGAGGACTTCCACTTCGCGGTAGTAGCCGCAGGGGACGGCGCTGTTGTCATCGGGTTGTTTGCCGGCCACCACAAAGCGCAGCACACTGGCGGTTTTGTCCACGTAGGCGGAGGTGGTTTCCCACGTCAGGCTGGTGGTGGCGGTGTAGACGGCGTGGAAGACGCGGGCTGCATCCTGCGCCTGGGTATCGTAATCATCGTAGACATCGGCGAGGGCGAGCTGCCCCGGCAGGAGGGGAATGGCGAGCCTCTCGGCCATCCGGGCCGGCACGCCGAGGGCGTCCAGCTGGGCGCGGCGGGCCTGCACGCTCTGGCGGGGGGTGCCGCCGATGGTGGTGGGGACGGGGCGGTACACGCCGCCCGTATCGGCGGCGATTTGCGCCAGCAGCGCGCCGGGGGCGTCCGGCCCAAAGCCGATGGTGTTGATGACCACGCCGGAGTTGATGAGTTCCGTCCGCACATCGGCGTAGAGGGGGAGGACGTTCTCTTCCCCGTCGCTGAGGAGATAGATGTAGTTGGGGTTGCTGTTGGTGGGGGGGGCCAGGAGTTTGTCTTTGGCGTCGGTCAGGGCCGCCCCGATGGGCGTCCAGGCGCGGGTGATGATGTTGGAAATGGCCAGGTGAACGGTCATGGTGGTGCCGGTGGTCACATCGGTGCGGGCCAGGCGGGTCTGGATATCGAGCGTGCAGTTGCCGGTGCCGCCGGGCAGCCCGCAGCCGGGCGGATTGTTCAGGGCGGAGAAATCGGTGACCAGGATGCGGTCGCCGTTGCGAAGGAGGTCGGCAATCACGTCGCCCGCTTTTTTGGCGTTGTCCACCCGCCTCCCCTCGCCGATGATGTCTTCGATGCCCATCGAACCGGAGGCGTCGAAGACGAGGGCGGTGTTGGTGTTGCCGGGGTCCACGTACAGCAGGGCGTTGGTCTCGGTATCGCAGCTCGAAGCGACACAGGCTTTGAAATCAACGAAGGTGGTGCCGGCGGCTTTGGTGGGGGGGAGGAGGGTGGCCCAGTATTCCTGCCCCACCTCTTGCAGCGAGCCGGGGACGATGGTGGCCGCGTCGCCGCCCGCATCGAAGGTGAAGGAGGATTCCACCAGCCCGCGCACCGGCGCGCCGCCGCTGGTGACGCGGAAGCGGGCCAGAAAAGCGATGGGGCTGGCCGGGTCGCCGACCATGGCAAATTTGGTTTGCAGGGGTTCCTGGATGTCAATGGTGGGGGAGACGCAGGTGAAGGTGACGTTGTAACTGTAGTTGTGGTCGAAGCTGTTGACCACGGCCACAATGCGGTTGTGCACGCCCGCCCCGGCGAAGGTGCGGACGAAGTCCTCGCCAATCCAGGCCGAACGGAGGACGCTGGGGGCGCCGGTGTCGGCGGCCATCAGGTTGATGCCCAGTTTGGCGCCCGGGTCGCCGTCCACGTCCACCTGCACGTAGTCGCAGCCCGTTTTCGGGCGAACCTGATAGTAGTGGGCGGCCCATTTGTCGGGGGTGGAGGCGGCCCAGTTCCGGCTGCCGGAGGCCATGTTCACGTCCTGGGTGAGGGGCACGGCCTGGTAGGGGCTGCCGTCGTCATCCCAGTAGACCAGTTCGGGCTGGGTGGCGGGGTCGGCCCAGTCTTTGGCCCAGTTGGCGGCGAAGAAGTTGAGGAAGAATTCTTCCTTCGTCCACTTGCCGCCGCTGAGGGAGGGAATCAGGGTATCGAGCACGTAGAGGGTGTTCTGGGCGTCGCATTCGCTGTAGTGGTCGTACATGGCGTCAATGTGATGCCAGGGGTCGGAGGGCGTCCCCTTCGTGCCGAGTTGTTCGATGAAGTACTTGTTGAAGCGGTTGCCGTATGATTTTTTGTACATCGAAGTGGCGGGGTCGTAGCCGTTGTTGCTGTAGCCGGTGGCGTCGAGGGAGGCGCTGACCGTGTCGGCGCCCAGGTCGGCGTACCCTTCCACGAATTCGGAGTCATCGGGGTAGTGGGGTTTGAAGTAGCCGTAGCAGCCGCTGTCGTAGGAGTATTGCAGGTAGTGTTGCATTTCATGGTACACCGTCCATTGCCCGCCGCCGCCGCGGATGGTGGGGGAATCGATGCCAATCCAGCATGAGCCGGAACTGGCCCAATAGGCAATGCCGGACCAGCCGATGCCGTCTTCCATCCGCAAGTTGATGTTGTTGCCGCAGCCGTTATCGTAGGGGTGGTGGCCGGAATCGGCGTAGTAGCGTTTCCAGGCTTCCTCCGCCCAGGCGGCGACCTGTTGCGCTTCGGCGTCGCTGTTGATGTAGTGGGTCAGGTTGTACAGCGTGCCATCCTGCGTGCGCTGGACGGTGCTGACCTGTTTGGTGTACCAGACGGTGACGCTTTTGGTGATGCCCCCCACGCTGAAACTGCGGGTGATGCACTCGTCCAGCGTCACGCCGTCGATGGTGGGCCCGCCGGAGCAGGAAGCGGTGACGCGGGGGGTGTCGTCCCCTCCTTGCGCCAGCACCATGCTCACCCCGGTCAGCCCGGTCAGAAACAGAAAGAGGAACAGGAAGGCAAGAGGCCTTTTCATCTTCATGGATCAAAGTCCTTTCACAAAGAATTGGCGAATTTGGCAAGTGGGCTGAAGGATTCCGGTTGGTGGCACCTCCTTTTTGAAAACAGGGGTCACAGGTTGGCGACG
>RFKO01000014.1 GCA_003694235.1 Anaerolineae bacterium | reverse complement strand
GCGGCGCGGGTTCTTGCCGGTGATTGGGCTGGCTGTATGGCTGCTGGCAGCCTGCAACATGCCGCGTAACACGCCGGTGGCGGAATCCCCTGCCGGGCTGATCCATACCATCGCTGCCCAGACGGCGATAGCCGAACAAACGCGCGTGGCCGCTGGTCTGCCGCCGCAGAGCGGGGTTACACTGCCGCCGCCTCTCCCCACGCTGCCCACTTTCACCGCGCAGCCCACCACTCCTGCTCTTCCTACTGCCACCCCTCAACCGCCGCCTCCCACCCAGATTCCGTGCGATCTGCTCTCTTTTGGGGATCCGATAGATGTTACCGTGCCGGATGGGACGGAAATGCAGCCCGGAGAGGTGTTTGTCAAAACCTGGCGCTTGAAGAACGCCGGCTCGTGTACCTGGACGACCGCGTATGCCCTGGTCTTCGTCTCCGGCGAGAGCATGGGGGCGCTCTCCTCCATCCCGCTGAGCACCACCGTCGCGCCGGGAGAGACGATTGACGTTTCCGTATCCCTGACTGCGCCGCTCGAGCCGGGCACATATCGCGGTTACTTCAAGCTGCGCAACGCCAATGGCGTGCTCTTTGGCTGGGGGCCGGAAAGCAAAGCGTTTTGGGTGGAAATTGTGGTGCCGGAAAAGCATGGGGTGATGTTTGACTTTATCGCTGCGGCGGATGAGGCTGAGTGGGGCAGCGGCACAACGCCGGTGGCTTTCGATACCGTTGGGACGACCGACCTCAACTATGGCGGGCCGGACGGCAACGCAGATGGCTTTGTCATGGTCAAGGATGAGCAGAAACTGGAAGACGGGAAAAAGTCCGGCAAGATTTTGGAGACATATCCGAAAATGGCCGATGATGGTTACATCATCGGCCGTTACCCGGTTTACCGCGTGGGTGCGGGGGATGAGATCCGCGCCCGCATTGGATTCATCGCCAACCCGGACGGAACGTGCGGAGGGGGGAACGCCATCTTCGCCATCTATTACACGCTGGGTACGGATGTTGGCACACTGACGAAACTGGGGGAATGGGAGGAAACCTGTGACGGCCGCCTCACCAAAATCACCCTCTCGCTGGCATCTCTGGCCGGAAAGGATGTGCAATTCTACCTTTTGGTCAAGGCCAATGGCCCGGCGACAGATGACACGGCGGTGTGGGATTCGCTGGGCGTGATGCGCTGAGATGCGATTCGCTCAAAGGCGGGAAATAGGGTAGAATCATCTTGCGGGAGGATAACGGATGAAATAGTAGTTGCTTTCTCCTGCGGGAGAGATTTTCTATGGATAAACAAGATTCTCCGAAAGATGTCATCGCTTCCTATCGTAAAAAGCAGCAGCGTTCGCAGCGTACGCCTGTGTTGGTGCTGGTTCTGGCTGCCCTGTTCCTGGTGATCGGCTTTGGGGTGTTGATTTTCTGGTTCACCGGTGCAGAACCGCCTTCCTTGAGTGTGGGCGCATTGCTGGCTTCGGAGACGCCGACGCCAACCGAGACGCCGACCGCCACTCCTGTGCCACCGACCGCCACCCCGACGCTCACCCCTACCCCCGAACCGCCGACCAATACCCCTGAACCCTCGGCCACGCCGACGATGTCCGGCCCGTTCATCTACGTGGTGGAGGAAGGGGACACCTTCTTCTCGATCGCCGAGCGGTTCGGTGTGGATATCCTGGTATTGATCGAGGTCAACCGCGAGCGGATGAACCTCGATCCCAACAATCCCATCCTGCGCGTGGGCGACGAAGTGCTGGTACCGCCCGCGGGCGCGCAATTGCCAACTCCCACTGCCCTGCCGCAGGATTTGCCACCCGGCACGCGCATTCAGTACACCGTTCAGCCGGGCGATACCCTGGGTGGAATCGCGCTCAAGTTCAACAGCACGGTCGAGGATATCCTCAAACGCAACGAAGCGCTGGCAGATGACCCCAACGCCATCTTTGTCGGTCAGGTGATTGAAGTGCGCGTCAACCTGGTCACGCCGGTGCCGACCAGCGCGGCCACGCAGGCGCCTCAGGCCACGCCTGGCTCGATTGCCACGCTCACCCCTACGACAACGCCCTGAAAAAAACGCATCGCTTGATGCCCAGGCGGGGATGCCGCAAACACGGTATCCCCGCTTATATTTTGTGTTTGATGTTAGAGTCCACTGCAAAAACGAATTCACCGCGGAGAGCCCTTCGGCAAGTTCAGGACAGGCGCAAAGTGTGCAGGGAGAAAATTTAAGGTGCGCTTTAAAAATTCAAGATTTTGCGACAGAATTAAAGTGAGCTTCAAAATTCTCGGCGATCTCTGCGCCCGCCCTGAGCGCAGGCGGAGGGAACTCTGCGGTGAACCTGACCTTTTTGCAGTAGAGTTATGTTATAATATTTTTAGTTGCAAAGATTTGCAATTAGAGAGTGTCTGCTGCCCAGGTTGGCGAGGAGACGAATGACCCATTGCCCTACTATTCTTCAGGCTTTGCGCCAGCGTGGCTATCGCATCACGTCGCAGCGGGAGATGATCATCGAGATCATCGCTCACAGCGATCGCCATCTCTCCGCCGAGGAAGTTTTTCACCGTCTGCGTGAAAAGACCTCGGCCAGCAACCTGACCACCGTCTACCGCACGCTGGAGATGTTGTGGGTAGAAGGCTTTGCCCGGCGCAATGACCTGGGGGAAGGGCGCGTGGTGTATGCGCCACTGGCACATGGGCCGCACCTGCACCTGGTGTGTCGTTCGTGCAATCGGGTGATAGAAGCCGATCATAGCCTGCTTGCCGGGGCAGAACATCAATTACGCGAGCATTATGGCTTTCAGGCCGATCTGGCCCATCTGAACCTGTTTGGTGTGTGCCAGGATTGTCGAGAAGGGTAGTGAAACATGTATGCTTCAATTGAACCGTTGCACATCCCGGATGGCTTTCTCAGTTTGGGCGTGTCGCTTTTCTTCTGGGCTGTGACCGCCGTCATGGTAGGGCTGGCAGTGGTGCGAACCAATCGTTCGCTGGGGGAGCGGCAGATTCCCTTGATGGGTGTGATGGCGGCGTTCATCTTCGCGGCCCAGATGCTGAACTTCCCCATCGCGGGGGGGACGTCGGGCCATTTCCTTGGCGGGGCGCTGGCTGCCATGGTGCTCGGCCCCTGGGCCGGCATCCTGGTGATGACGGCTGTGGTGGCGGTGCAGGGTTTTCTCTTTCAGGATGGCGGCTTGCTGGTGATGGGAGCCAACATCTTCAACATGGGGATTCTGACCGCTGTGATCGGCTTTGGTCTGTACCGAATGGTATCCGGTCGTGGGCGCGCTTTGCGCCTGACCGTCGCCGGGATGGCGGCCTGGCTGGCCACGGTAGCCGCCGCGCTGTTGACCGCCTTGCAGCTCTGGTTGAGCGGCACCGCACGGCTGGAAATCGTCGTCCCGGCCATGTTAGGTGTGCATGTGCTGATCGGTATTGGCGAGGGGCTGATCACCGTGGCCGCGTTGACCTTCATCGAGCGCACGCGCCCCGATCTGGTCGAAGCGGAGCACACCGCGGCGGGAGGAGGCCGGATCTGGGCGGTCGGCGGCGTGCTGGTTTCGCTGGCTGTTGTGCTGCTCTCCCCGCTGGCCTCGGCGGATCCTGATGGCCTCGAGCGAGTGGCTGCTGATCTGGGCTTCCTGGGCCGGGCGCGGCGCGCGCCCTTTGAGATTCTCCCCAATTACTCTTTACCCCTGCTGGGTGACACACCGGCTTCCACCATTCTGGCCGGGTTGATCGGGGCGTTGTTGGTGATGGGGTTGCTTTGGGCATTGGGGCGCGGACTGAAAGCCCGCGATGAAAAATAAGCCATGCATATTCATGCGTTTGACCAGTATCGTCAGGGTGTCAGCCTGTTGCACAGGCTGGATGCGCGCGTCAAAGTGCTGGCTGCCGTGGGGTTCATCCTTTCCAACGCTTTTCTGCCCGATGGCCGCTGGCCGGCTTTCCTGCTCTCCTGGCTGGTGTTGCTGGTGGCCAATACGCTCTCTGAACTGGGCGTGGGATATACTTTCCGCCGCTCTTTCGTCGCCCTGCCCTTTGCG
>RFKO01000089.1 GCA_003694235.1 Anaerolineae bacterium | reverse complement strand
CTCATAACTTGGCATCATCAACTCCGCCGGCTGAGCCACCACCCAAGCCCCCTGTCCTGAGTTCTCCGCAGGATTCCACACCACCTCCACTTCCATCCCTTGCGCCCGCCACCCCTCCACCAGCGCGTCCAGCGCGGCGGGGGGCGCGGGCGTGGGGGTCGGAGTGGGGGTGAGCGTTGGCATCTCGGTAGGCGTGGGCGTCGGGGGGACAGGTGACGGGGTGACTGGAGAATGGGTAATTGGGACGGCGGGCGAGACCTCCGAGGTCTCCGAGACCTCGGAGGTCTGGGCGATAGAGACTTCCGAAGTCTGAGCGGGCCGGCAGGCGGCCAGCAGCAGAAGGATGAGCGAGAGAGTGAGCAGCAGGTTGCGGTTCATCGGATGCCCCTTTCTTGTAGCCGTGATCGCCGATCACGGCTACAGATCGCCGATCATACAGTCGTGTCGCAGGTGATGATCACGCGGCCATTATACCGCAATGATAAAGCAACCACCCTCCCGCAGGTTCACAACCTGCGGGAGGGTTGGCAGGTCGCGCCGCCAGGCGGTCGCAGTCGAGACGCGGTGCTCAGATTCTGGTATGATTTCCTTACCGGCAGTTGGTTCCCCAGCCTGCGAGGAGAAGAAACCCATGCCCGCCCAACCCCGTCCCATCCCCCCAAACCTGCGCAAAGCCCTGCTGCGCGAGATCGACGCCTGGGAAGCCGAAGGGCTGCTCAATGCAGAGCAGATCGCCGCGCTGCGCGCCCGCTACGCCGTCAAACCGCCCGCCTCGGCGGCCGCCCCGCCCCAACCGCAGCCCGCGGCCGAACCTGCGCCGACGCTGAGCGAGCGCATCTTCAGCGAAACCAGCATCAAGATCGCGCTTTACCTGGGGGCTTTCTTCGTGATCGGCGCGGCGCTGATCCTGGCCGCGCTGGTGGAAGTCGCCCGCCTGCCGATTCTGTACACGCTGACCGTGGGTTTCGGCGCGCCTGCCCTGGTGCTGCGCCGCCGCCTGCCGCAGCCAGCGTTTGCGTTTTACCTGGTGGCCGGGGTGTCGCTGTTGATCATCGCCGGCGTGACCGCCGAGCAGGCTGCCTTCAGCAATGCCGTCTCCCGCGGCTACTGGACGGCGACGTTCTGGGGATTGACGCTGTTATGGGCCGCCGGGGTGATTTTGTACTGCTCGCGCCTGTTCAGCCTGTTCGCTTTCCTGATGGGCGTTGCCGGCACGATTGCCCTGTTCGGCTGGCTGCGCCTGCAGGACGCTGCCCTGATGCCCATGATGGCTGCCTGGTGCCTGGCGGGATGGGCCGGCAGCCACGCCCTGCGCCGCCGATGGGGAGCGAAGTTCGCCCGCCCGCTCTTCTGGCTGGCCAAAGCCGTTCTGGGGTTCACCCTGCTGGCCGCAACCTCGCACGGCTTCTCGATGTGGGATGATTACTTCTTCCGCCGGGAGCACCCCCTGGCGCTGCTCAACGCGCTGACCTGGCTGATCGCCGCCGCCGATTTCGCCCTCACCCGCCGCCGCTCCAACCGGCCCGCTTTCCGCTTCGCTGCCGTGGCCGCCCTGCTGCCCATTCCCTGGCTGGTGCTGACCGGCCTGGGTGTGCGCCCTGAGAGCATCGAGCAGCCGATTGCCCAATGGCTGTGGGGCGCGTTGCTGGCCACCGCCAGCCTGGCGCTGGAACACGAGGAAGATGAAATCCACCGCGGCTACGCCCTGCCGGCGTTGCTGGCTTCGGGCGCCGCCTTCCTGGGGGCTCTGGTACTGCCGTTCACGCGCACGCCCACCGACACTTTGCTGCTGTTCGCCCTATTCCTGGGCGTCGCCCTGGCCTATGCCATGCACAACGCCCTGCGCCCGCGCATGGGGGTTTGGGCCGCCGCCCTCGCAGCCCTCACCGGCGCGTACTTCACCTTCTTCGAACTTGATTTCATGCAGGCGCACCCGGTGTTCCCCGGCTACCGTCTGGCCCCCATCGGGCTGCTGTTCCTGCTGCCGGATATCACCCACCGCCACGTCGAGGCACGCCTGTGGCGGCTGCCGCCGCGCCTGCTGGGGGCGCTGCTCACGGCGGGCAATGCCCTCTACCTGCTGCTCGGCGTGCCCGATCACTTCGGCGACATCGCCGCCATCTTCGCCGCGTACGCGCTCTTTGCCGGCGCGTACGCCGTGGCGCGCCGGCGCGCCGCCTATGGCTGGGCGGGCACGCTCTCGCTGATGCTCAGCCTGGTGTTCGCCCTCCAGGCATGGGATTACGATTTGTGGGTCTGGCCGCTGACCGCGCTGGCGGCGGTTTGTTACCTGAGCGGCGTGCTGCTCTCTCGCGCCGGGGCGGAGCGCCAGTGGAGCAACCTGCTGCGCTACAGCGGGCTGGCGTTCGCCGCGCAGGCCGGGTTGAGCGCCCCCTTCGAGGTCTCCGGCGCGTGGGTCAGCGTGTGGGGCGCGCTGTGTGCCACGCTGTACGCCATCGAAGCCTGGCGGGGACGCAACGTCTGGCTGGGCTTCCCTGCCGCGATCCTCTACCTGATCGCCTACTTCCTGCTGCTGGACCGGCTGGAGGTCAGCCAGCCGCAATTCTACTCGGTGGGAGCCGCCGCCCTGGGGATGGTGATGCACTACCTGCTGACGCGCAGCGGCAACCGGTGGGCCGCCTTCGCCACCGGCATGATCTCCCAACTGGCGCTGCTGAGCACCACCTATATTCAAATGATCCGGGAGGAAAACTTCATCTACTTCGCCGTGCTGTTCGCCCAGGCGCTGGTCGTGCTGGGGTACGGCGTGGTGATCCGCTCGCGCAGCCTGGTGATCGCGCCCATCGGCTTTGTGGTGCTGGCGGTGCTCACCGTGGCTTTTAACATTTTGCAGGGCCTCTCCTCCGCCGCGCTGGTGGGCTGCACCGGCGTCGCTCTATTGCTGTTTGCCACGCTGGCGCTGTTGTTGCGCGAACGGTGGGGAGAGGTGCGGACGCGCTGGGAGGGGTGGAAGCCATGATTTGACTTTTCGCCGCGAAGTGTGTACACTCTTGTCAAGCGAAATGGGTATTGAGTTCCTAAGGAGGACGTTATGGCAACGCAATCTTTTCAGCTGGTTATGGATGTCGGCCCGACGCCGGGAAAAGCGATTCCACTGAACAAACCTGAACTGGTCATTGGGCGCGAGAGCGGTTGTGACATCGTAATCAACATCGCGGAGGTCTCTCGCCGTCATGCCCGGTTGCGTTCGGAAGCGGGCGGCTATATCGTTGAAGACCTGGGCTCGACCAACGGGACGTTCGTCAACGGTCAGCGCATCAGCGGGCCGGTTGCGCTGCGCCCCGGCGATCGGATTCAGCTGGGCGATGCAGTAACGCTGGCCTATCAGGTCGAACAGTACGACATGAACGCCACCGTGGTTTCGCCTGCCGGCCGCCAGCCGGCGACTCAGCCCCCGCGCCCGCCGGTTGCGCCGCCTGCACAACCGCCCGCCGCGCCGCCTCCGCCGCCTCAGCCACCGGCTTATGTGGGCAGCGTACCCGCCAGCCCGCCGGCGGCCGCGGCCCGTCCGCAAAGCCGCACCTGGCTGTGGGCGACGCTGGGGTGCCTGGGCGTGCTGGTGTGCGTGGTGATCATCGGCGCAGTGGCGTTCGACGCCATGAACCTGTATTGCGTGCCGCCATTCGATTCGCTTTTCAGTTTCCTGTACACCTGCCCCTAGTGGGGAGCGCCTGTAACCCGAGCGCGGCGTTGGCGCTCTGTACACCTGATGTCTGCGGTTTCTCGCTCGCGCCGCGCCCGGCGTCTGCTTCGGGCGCGGCGTTCGCGGCGTGAGGGTTGGCGTGATTTTCCGTGGCTGAGTGGTGAATCCCCGGCGCAGCGTGTAAGTGCTGTTATTGTGTATTGGGGGGCGCGGTTTGCAAAACAGGTTGCAGGGTAAACCCGGCCTCGTTTTCCTGTAGTTCCAGAAACATCAGTTCGTTCTGCGCAACGCGCACGGCGGCCTGCAGCGTTTCCCCCTCGATGAGCAGATATTCTGGCGAATAACCTCTCGTCTTCAGCGAGTGGATAGCGCGCGCCATGCGGGCGCTCAGGGGGTGAGATGCCAGCGGATCGAAGGCCTGATTTTCGGCTGCGGTGAGCGTCACTTTGACGACGTTGAGCAGGTGTTCGGCCTCGTCCCGATCCCCGCGCCGCAGGGCGCGGTCTGCGCTCAGCAGCAGCGATTCCAGCACCAGGTTGGTCACCTGCTGGGGATGTCGCCACAGGTCGGCCACGATGTTCTCGGCGCGCATCGTCTGGACGTCGGGCAGCCAGGCGTGGAGGAAGTAGGCCGAGGGGTCGTATCGCTGCTGGTAACGGCGCATGGTTTCATAGTATGCCACCGTCAGGCGGACATCCTGCACCACCCCGGCGGAGGGGATTTGGGCCTCCAGCGCCTGCCGAAAACGGTGTTCCAGTTGGGAGAGCGAAAGGCCGAAGCGCGCCTGCAAGGCGGCGTTCAACACGGAAGCCGGCGTATCGCCTTCCCCTGGCTGGGGGAGCGAGCGATAGAACGCCTCGAAGGCCTCCCAGCCCCAGCGATTGACCATAAATTCCACCAGCGCCCCGGCTTGAATGTATCCGATCTCGTGCTGCAGCAGGTAGAACTCATTGGCGAGTGTATCCAGCGGGTAGAACCAGGGGTAATCCGGTTGTTCGGCGGCCAGCGACAACAGAGCCGCGGCTCGCGGCGTGAGCGCTTCGGGTTTGTAATGTCCTCCGCTGAGGTAAACGGCCAACCCCTCCGCCAGGATCGGCGGGCGGTAGTCGCCGCCGGCAGCATTGTCGAGGCGGTGGATCATTTCATGGCGCAGGAGAATGGCGAAATCCCCGCCGGCGTAGTTGCGGTCGAGATAGGAAAGAAACAGCTCGTCGGAAGCGAAACCGCCCTGCCCCAGCACGCGCGCCATCAGCGTGATGGGGATGGGCGCAGAGGGAGTCACCGGCAGCGCCTGACGGGCCTGTTCCAGTTGGGCGTCTGCCGTGGCGAGGATGGTGTCGATATCGCGCTCGGCTGCGCTGTGGGAGAGCAGGTAGAACACACAACATGTGCTCTCGGCCGTCAGCCAGGCGCTCTCTTTTTCTTCCCTCGGCAGCGCCTCGCGCGGCATCAGGGTGACGCTTTCCTCCCAGGCCAGACCGCGCTGCGGCAGGGAGATGTTCAGGGTGTGCGCGCCAGCCTCCAGCCCGGCTGTATCCCAAACCCATGGGAAGGTGGCCTGGCTGCGCCCGCCGATGCCGGATGGCTCGATGGTCCCCTCTCCCAGCGTCTGCCCCTCGAACTGAAGGCGCACGGTCTGGTGTTGCATCGCCGGCGGAGCGACCACTTCCAGACTGATGCGATCCCCCACGTATAAGTTGCCATCGGGATGGAAGTACACCGCAAAGGTCAGCGGCTGCGGTGTGGGCGTGGGCGTGG